>JBJKQT010000276.1:0-8488 GCA_046705065.1 Desulfocapsaceae bacterium | reverse complement strand
CTGGAGAAGATTTACTATAGCGGCGAATCCTACCGGATGATGGATATTCGATCGAAGATTACCACCATCATGGTCAATGTCTACAAAATGATCAATAATCTTATTGAGATGTCTGGGGGAAGGCACAAGGATCTCGAGACGATTTTCGAGAAGATCGGCCACGATCTCGAAGCGATCATCGACAGAAAACCCCAGACGGTCCAAGGGCCGTTTATTCTTCCATTGGATGAGGTAGGGAGAAAGGATACGGATCAGTGCGGCGAAAAAATGGCGAGTCTCGGCGAAGTTGCCAGGATTCCCGGTTGCCTGGTTCCTTCCGGCTTTGTCGTTACCGCCTCGGCCACCAGGCATTTCCTGACGGCCAAACATATTGCCGAGATCAATCGACGGCTGCAGGTGCTTGCCTCCGATGACCTTGCAGGTCTTATGAAAACCTGCAAGGAAATTGCTGCGACCATCCGGGAAACGCCCCTGCCGCCCGATCTGGAAGAATTGCTTTTTATGCACTATGCCCGGCTGGAGAGGAACTCGTATCCCGGCTGTCGTGTGGCATTGCGTTCAAGCGCTTTGGGCGAGGATACGGCGGGTATCTCTTTTGCGGGTCTTTACAAGACGATTTTGAATGTCGGCAGAGATTCCCTGGTCGAAGCCTATAAGGACATCATTGCCAGCAAATACGGCGCTAAAGCCATAGCCTACAGGCGCAGGCGGGGCTTCCGGCACGAGGATATCGAGATGTGCGTCGGATGTCTGGCCATGGTTGATGCGTTGATCAGCGGAGTGACCTATACGAGGGACCCCGGTGAGGAAGACAGCGAGGTGATTCGGATCAACGCCGTGGCAGGGATAGCGGCAGGGGTTGTCGATGGTACGCGGGTCACCGATCTCATTCTCGTCAGCCGGGCAAAACCCCACGCAGTCGTCTTTAGCGAGATGCGGCAGGGCTCGGGACCCGGTTCTGCCGTGTCCTCGCTCACTTACGGTCAAATCAAAAAACTTGCCGAAACGGCCATGCTTTTGGAACAACATTTCGGCGCACCCCAGGATATCGAGTGGTCTTTTGATCACCGGGGAACTCTTTATATTTTGCAAAGCAGACCGATGCTGGTCAGTCACGCTGAGGAGCCTCTTTCCGAAGCATCGGGAAAACACGAAAGGGAATCGGAGGAACCGCCGTTTTTGTTTGGCGGAATATGTGCCAGTGGGGGCCTGGCCTGCGGAGAAGTCTTCCGGGTCGAGTCAGGAGAAGATATGACGGGTTTTCCAAAAGGGGCGGTTCTGGTGCTTTCCCATCCGCTTCCCGACTATGCTCCGCTTCTGGGCCGGGCCGCCGCCGTGATTGCCGAAAGCGGCAGCGAGGCCGGGCACTTGGCAACCGTTTCACGGGAGTTGGGACTCCCGGCTCTGTTTAGCCTGAAGGGGGCGATGCGGGCCTTGCAGACCGGCGAAACCATTACGGTTAGCGCCTCCGCCCGGGCCGTTTATCGCGGCTGCCGGCAGGATCTGCTTCGGAACAAAGCCGTGGTCCGGGACATAATGGCCGGCAGTCCTGTCCAGCGCATTCTGACGGAAGCTCTGCAGCATATCACGCCGCTCAATCTCAGCGATCCCGCGTCCCTGCAATTCAAATCGAAATGGTGCGAAACCCTGCACGATATTACGCGGTTCTGCCACGAGAAGTCGGTGCAGGAAATGTTCAACTTCGGCCAGGAACACCATTTCGACCAGGGATCGGCAAAACGCCTGGTTGGCAAGGTACCTCTGGAGTGGTGGGTCATTGATCTGGCTGACGGTTTTAGAAAAGGAACCAATTACGAGGATAAAACGATCGGCATCGAGGATATCGTCTCTGTTCCCATGCTGGCCATCTGGCGGGGAATTTCGGCTTTTCCCTGGTCGGGTCCTCCACCGGTCAGCGCCCGGGGGTTTGGCTCCATTATCTTTCAATCCACCATGCGGCCCGAGCTCGATCCTGCCGTGGCCTCAGCCATGGTCACTAAAAATTATTTTCTGGTCTCGCAAAATTTCTGTAACTTCAGTGTGCGCTTGGGATATCATTACGCTATGATCGAAGCTTATATCAGCGATCTTTTGACGGAAAGCTACGTGACCTTTCGTTTCAAGGGAGGGGCCGCGGATATGAGGCGTAAGGCGGTACGGGCCGGGCTATTGGCCGATCTCTTGCAGATGTTCGACTTTCGGGTGGAATTGCGGTCGGATGCTCTTCTGGCAAGGATCAAAAAGCAACCGACACAGTATCTTGAACAACGTTTGCAGGTACTCGGCTATCTGACCCTGCATGCCCGCCAGCTTGATATGGTCATGGACAGAGCGGGCGTGGTGAGCCAATATAAACAGAAGTTTTTGGCGGACATAGAAGAGATGCTCGCCCGGTCCGACAGCCTTCAAGCCGTCTAGAACAAGAGGCAGTGATCTGCAACTAAAACATAGGCCTTGGTGCAGGGAGAGGCGGGATATGTCGAGGAAGAACAAACTGCTGCTGGTGGATGACGAAGCGGATTTCCGGGAGATCATGGCAAAATTTTTCACGCGCCGCAAGCTCGATTTCGAGACGGCTTCCGGGTGCATGGAGGCCTTGGACTCTCTTGGAAAAGACAGCTTCGACGTGGTGATCATGGACGTCAGCATGCCGGGCTTGGATGGAGTCAAATGCATGTCCGAGATAAAAAAGGTCTATCCGGGTGTGGAGGTCATTATTCTGACCGGGAATGCCTCGATCAACACCGGCCTGGTCGGCATGAAAAAGGGGGCTTTTGATTATTGCCTCAAACCCATCGACTTCGATGAGCTTATGGAAAAGATTATCCTGGCCAGGGAAAAAGCTTCGGGGCAGTTGAGGGCCTGAACTTTTTTCGCTGATTTTTTTTTCATTCAAAACCTGCCATGCTCTCCCTTCTTCGACGCATTAAATCCTATCTCAACATCGGCTCCTGCCGCACTCCTTCCCCGGAAGAGAGCGAGAAGCAATTTCGTTTGAGATATCGCTGCTTCAAGAGTGTTCTGACCGCCAACAGCGCTGCCCTTGGCGCAATGGCCGAGCTCGAGCAGGCGCTGATTTCCGGGCAGACTTACAGCATGGCGATGGTCCGGGCCAAGACGACTGCGGTCATGGTCAACGTCTATAAAATGGTGCGCAATCTGATTGAGATGGCGGACGGCGGGTACTGCGATCTCGAAGAAGTATTCGCTCGGATCGGCCGGGAGGTGGAGTCCCTCGTCGAACAGATGCCGGAGGAACAGAAGGGCCCCATGGTTCTCGATCTGTCTGATATCGATGCAACCATGGCCGACCAGGTCGGGGAGAAAATGGCGACTCTCGGAGAGGCGTCTCGATTGCCGGGGGTTAGTGCTCCACCCGGTTTCGTGATGACGGCCGCGGCCTCGAGATATTTCATAGCAACCAATAATTTGCTGCCGGAGATCAACCGTCTCAAACAGCTTCTCGACCCTGAGGACATGAAGAAGCTCTATGAAACCAGTGCCGCCATCCAGCAGCTCATCAGTAACAGTTCTCTGCCGGGAGACCTCGAAGAGGCACTGCTCGGTGCCTATCGCCGGCTTGAGGGAAAGACGCACCCCGGAATTACCGTGGCCATGCGCTCAAGCGCATTGGGCGAAGATCTGGCCGGAGCATCCTTTGCCGGGCAGTACCATACCGAGCTGTCGGTGGACCGAGAATTTCTGGGACGTACCTATAAGGAGATCGTGGCATCCAAATACACCAGCCGTGCCATCGTCTATCGCCTGAAAAGAGGTTTCAGGCATAGCGACATTGAAATGTGCGTCGGCTGTCTGGCCATGATCGACGGCCGGATCAGCGGGGTCACCTATACACGGGAGCCCGGCGATCCGGGAAGTCCCTGTATGGTGATCAACTGCGTTTCCGGTATGGCCCAAAGGGTGGTCGACGGGACGGCGAGGCCATTGCGTCTTGTTGTCCTGCGCGACGAACCCCATGGAATACTTTTTCATGGTCCGGATAACGGGTCTGAGCGGGAGCAGAATCCCGAGCCGTTCTTGGAAGGGCTCCTCGCAGAGGGCCAGATTCAAGAACTGGCAAGGATAGCTCTCAGGCTTGAGACGCATTTCGGTTCTCCCCAGGATATTGAATGGTCCATCGACGCAGAGGGAAATATCGTGGTTCTGCAAACCAGACCGATGGCCTTTGCGGCACAGAAAAGCAATGATTTAAGGTTGTTGACTCCGGAGGATGACGATGTTTTGTTCCGGGGATCGGTGACGGCTAGCCCCGGGGTTGCCTGCGGACCGGCTTTTGTCGTGAACTCTGCAGTGGATATCCTGAGATTTCCAAAAGGTGCCGTCCTTGTAGTGGAGCATCCGTTGCCGGAGTGGGCGCCTCTTCTCGCACGCGCCGCAGCATTGATCGCCATCACCGGCAGCGAAGCCGGGCACTTGGCGACGGTTTGCCGGGAATTCGGCGTTCCAGCCCTTTTTGGGGTGCCGGATGCCGTGAGAAATCTTGCCGGGGAAACGGTCGTGACTGTCGATTCCAGGCGGCAAAGAGTGTACGCCGGACGGCGGGAAGATTTGCTGAAAGAAGCGTCGGCAACTCCTGATCTGATGGCGGGCAGTCCGGTGCAGACCGTTTTGAAACAGGTTCTTGCCCGCCTCAGCCCGTTGAATCTCACCGACCCGCGTTCGCCGTACTTCAAGCCGTCAGGATGCAGGACACTTCATGATATCACCAGATTTTGCCACGAGAAATCGGTGTCCGAAATGTTTTCATTCGGTTCACGATACGGCGTCGATGAAAGAGCCGCCAAACGTCTCATGGGTGATGTTGCGCTGGATTGGTGGGTCATCAATCTGGCCGACGGTTTTCATCCCGGAACCGATACCGCGTCAAAGGGGGTCGAAATCGGCAATATCGTCTCCTTGCCCATGCTTGCAATCTGGGATGGGATGCACGCTTTCCCCTGGATAGGCCCACCCATGGTGGACGTAAAAGGGATGGGTTCAATTCTTTTTCAATCCATGATGCAGCCCGGGCTCGATCCAGCCGTGTACAACCGGATGGCGGGTAAAAATTACTTTTTAATCTCTAAGAATTTTTGCAATCTGAGCGTTCATCTCGGCTATCATTTTGCGATGATTGAGTCCTATCTCAGTGAGCTGGAGACGGAAAGTTATATCAGCTTCACCTTCAAGGGCGGGGCCGCCGATGATCGGCGACGCACCGCCCGGATCGGATTGCTCGCGGATATCCTCGCTCGCTACGATTTCAGAGTCGAGCTCAAAGGCGATGCAATGACCGCCAGAATTGAACGGAAACCACTCGATTTTCTCCGCCGGCGCCTGATGATTCTTGGATACCTCATCCTGCATGCCCGGCAGATCGACATGGTGATGGACAACCAGGGACGACTCAACGGGTATCTGGAAAAGTTTCTTACCGAAACCTCTACGTTTGTTTAGCCTTGGCCGGTCACGGTTCGATAAGAATTGTCGGGAACAAACCCTTTTTCATACCTTCGGGATAGGGTTGGATGGTGTTGAAAGAGATATGCTGATTCTTTTGCGCATGACCTTTGTGGTCGCTGCCGTTGAAGAAAGCGCCGTTGGCTTGCAGAATATGCTGGATCCGGTCTTTGAAAGACGATATGAATTCCGCGCCGCTTCCCTCGAAAAACAGGCTGCCGATGGAGGCGCTTGAATCGATTGTCGAAAATTGGTCGATGGCGATGCTGTTCGTCTTAAGATCCGACCGGTCTTTGATCATACCCCATACAAGACGCCCTGCAGGAATCTCCAGAGGTTCTTTGCTGTCGATGATCGTATGCGGCATAACGATGGTCTCGTCACCTATGGCGAGCCTGGCATCGGGCCGGCCGCGCAGGAAGCTGTTGAAGCCTACGAAAACGTGGCGGCCGAGATCCGCTTCACAGATTTTAGCGCCATGAGCCGTGACGTTGCACCCTTTCAGACGGGAATTGATGATAAAACAATTTTCCTGGGCATTGGCCCCTTTCCCAAGCCAAGAATTCTGCAGAAAGGCCCGTTGGGCGACTAAAACGTTTTCCCCGATATGGGTTTGGCCTTTGGTGACTGCGTAGCGGTCCAGTGAGGCGTTGTTGGGTACCGGGATGGTGTGTTCGATGTTGACGGTATCGAAGATGCGCTGAAAAGCCTCCTTGCGGTCCTCGATGAAATCGATCAGCAGTCCCTGTGGAGGGGTCCCTGCTGTAAAATATATATAATCGTTGAGCTTCTCCAGGTTGTGCTGATAAAAAAAGTTAAACCTGCCGGGATTCCTGATCCAGATAGTACCGGGTTCGATATTAATGTGACTGATTTCACCTGCCTGAATGTAGGAAAAGTTGCCGATCACGCAGTCTCGCATGGTCGTTAGATCGACGGTTGCGAACACACCCAGAAAACAACCGTTGGACGGTGAACCGTGAATGTTGGCGTAGTTCATGGCAATGGTGTCTGTGATGAAGAACTTTTCCAGGGTCTCAGGGTCATGGGAGTAGTTGTGAACCAGGGTCTTGATCAGCAAACTGTCGCGTATATCGATTTCCTCATTGTCGATGACGGGCATATCATAATCCTGATAGCGGAACAGATTGCCTTTTTTTTTCAGCTCATCGCCTCTGATGTCACTCTTATAGAGAAGAGAATCCGTCACCTTGCAACGACCTAGGAAATAGCTTCCGGCCAGGTTTGAATTGCGAAATTGAAAATTCAAGGGATGGTGAGGAGAGACCCCGTAAAACGCATAAAATTTAACCATTTGAACAAAGGGGATAAGCTTCTGGACGTACGGATTGACATCAAATTCCAGTTCGCGCAGGTTGATATTGACGCGCTGGATGATCCTGTCGTATAATTTTTCGATTTCTTTCATATGTGCCTCTTAGTTGCCGATGCTTTTTTTCATTGTATCTAAAACAGTTGAAAAGACGTCGGACAGCCTGAGAACCCCGATGCACCGGTCATCGCGCGTCACCAAAAGCGACAGTCTGTTTTTCACGAACATCAGGTGTGCCGCAGTGTCCAGCGTGGTGTTCTCGTCGACGAACTCATTATCGGCGATGGTCCGCATAAAATCCTCCACCTTCATGTTCATCGTCGCCGGGTTGGCATAAAGATTTTTCAATGACGCCTTTTTTAGCCGGTATTCTTCCCTCATTTTGGCAATGAAATTTGAACTGAAGCCGAATTTTCCCATCTCGTCGATTCTGTCGGTGACCGCATCTCTGGGAGCAAGAGCTCTGAGAAGATCAAGTTGGCTGAGTTTGCCCAATACCTTTTTGTTTTTGCCCATGACCAAAACCAGCCAGTGCGGATAGCTCGTTCCTGCCGGTTCCAATTTAGCGTTTTCGAGGGCGACAACCGCTTCAAACAAAGTGGCCCCTTCCGGAATGGTGGCATATTCTGAGATCGGCACCATCAGATCTTTGACGATGTAATTCATATCTCGAGCCTTCTGCAAAAAGTTGGAAGATTTTGCCGTCACCTCGGACAGCGATTGAAACACTGTCTGAGTGATGCAAAATATATGCCTTATGAGAATGAACCGGTTGCAGGAGGAAGGCGTTTTGCCGCCTCCTGCAATTTTCGGAAATGTTAAATGACGTGTTGCCTGGAGAAGGGGGGAAATATCGGCCGGATATACGGCTGCCGTTTATTTTTTGTTGAGGATATCCACGATCCGGAGGCGGTATTCAACGATCTCGTGGCGAAGCGATGACAGATTGGCGATTTTTTCATCCACTTTGGAAATATGCTCATCGAGAATTTCGATGAGTTTCGGGGTGATGGTGTCAAAATCCTGCTGATGAATATCAAAATGCTCGGCAAGTTCCTGCATTTCCTTTAAAGATATGCCGAGCTCCTTCAATTTGAGAATGAACTTCAATCGAAGGATATCGTCCTTGCTGTAGGTCCTGGTTCCGCCACCGAGTCGTTCCGGCGGCCCCATCAGGCCTATTTCTTCGTAATAACGGATTGTGCGAGTCGTAATCCCGAGTCGTTTAGCCAGCTCTCCTATCTGAACGGATTTTGAATCTTTTTTATTCATCCACTTAACCTTTCTTATATCCCTGTTGAAATAGCCGGATATTTTTCCCGGCATGGAGGCACAACCAATGGTCACCGGGGAAACATTCCTTCTCCCGCTTCAGGTTCGTATGGTTTACCTTTACGTAATCTATGTATTAAAATAGCATCCCTTTACTTAGCCGTCAATATAAAAAATTAAGCCTATAAAAAAGAGCTATTAGTTGGTTTTTTCTTCCAGCTGGACTGAAAACGGATTTTTTGCTTGACCTTTACGTAAGGAATATGGTTTTATTTTCATGATAATTTTTAAGATCGTTCAAGCAAGAAACGGAGGGAGTACATGGAGGCAAGCCGGGAGATATATTGGAACGTAGGTCACGGTTGGATGACGCTGGTGCCGATGTACCTGTTGGCGCTGGCGGCGTTTGCGGTGCTGGTCTAC
>JBJKQT010000275.1:0-4482 GCA_046705065.1 Desulfocapsaceae bacterium | reverse complement strand
AAGTGAGAGGAAGGTATTGGCCCCGGCATCCTAACATATGCAATATTCATTCCCTTGCAGTTGAGTTCTATTATCTAGATGGTTTGCAAAGAGATTATGAGAAATAATGCATTGACGGCGAGGAGGAGAAACAGGGGAATTTTCCGCATAGTCGATCTGGTCTTCCAGAAAACAGTATTTCTATCACCTGTCATTCACAGATATAATGTGATTTATTACGACTATCGCAAGTGCGGGTTTTTGGTAGCGGTGGAAATGAAAGATAAGCGTGTACCTGGCCTACAGTTGTAAATAAAGTGGGCCGGAAATCGCGATGATTGCGGTCCCGACGATTTATGATTGCAAGTCACTGCACATAGTGGTCATCCATTCCTTCCGTTCCGCCGGCTGGTCTCTCCGGAAATCAGAACATTCCCCAGCATAATTTTGGTCTTCCGGCATTAGCCAGTTAAAGGAATATTTGTTTTATTTCGTGCTTATGTGATCGTGTTTAAAATGGAGCGGAATTTGCTATAATACAATAGTCCATTCTGACATCTTAGATCAATCGGAATAAAAATGGTTCTGACATTTTTATTCGCTTTAATCTTTCCTCAAGTATTCACCACTACTAAGATATTGAGTGGGCATCGAAATGCTGTATGAATCCTGTTTGTGAGATTGAAACAACCGAACATCAAGCTGAATAATGGGAGCGCAAAATGGCGATTAAAAAAGTTACGAATAAAATGGATATTGACTTGCTTCTTGTGAAACTTGAGGATTTCAACAACAACTGTGAAATTCCTGCTAACCAGCAACGTTCTGTAGATATTTGGACACCATGGGTCGACGATCAAACACAGCTAGAGCGTAAATCAATAATAATTGCAGGATCTAATCCTGCAACGGCGGTAGGATTTTGTCTCTTTGAACATGGTGGAAAGTTGTATGTTGGCGCTGATTTCGGGACGAAAACGGAGCTACCTGGCAAAAATGGAGGAAAGGAAGATGTTGAATTGATAATAGAAAATCACAAGATCAAAGGCGCATAACCTCTCTATCGAATAGATGGTCGTTATGTTGGATCCGAGGAACTGACGCAAGCCTAAAGAAGTGAGTCGAGGGGTTCGGTATATTTTGATCTTTGATAGGCATTAATAGGAATAAACGCGGCACAGGGACCGTACCGAAGCCCCCAGCAAGATGATATTGAGTAACTTGAAAGAGACGTTAGGAGGGATTATAAAATGTTATATATCGCTCCTTTCGCCATATAGCATATTATCAGTAAGGAGTTATTTGAATACTAAAATATTGACCAAATTTGTCGAGTTGGTTTTGATTTGCATTTAATTTGAGAACCGTCCTACATGTCAATGTATTAACATGAAACGTATTATTTTCCAGGCTGTTCTTTTCACTTCATTGTTCATATTAGCTCCAGTTGTACATGCCGCAGATTTTCAGATGACCATCCAGCCATCAGGTGTAACTCTCGGCAGCCCAGAGCAACACCACTCCTGCCGCGATAGTATTTATGGGGAACTCGTCCATACATACGTCAAACTGGATCGTCATTTCTACAGTGGCGGCCTCTCAGGAGACAAAGCCGATCGGATTCGATCGAAATTGGATGAAGTTTCCGACCAAGCGATGCACATTGAAGATGCTTCTCAAGATGAACAAAGCCGGTCCCGGACATACCACGAACTACGCGAGAGATTGGAGAGAATCAATCATTGGATCTCAGAAAGGAGAGACGAGAGATGGGATCACCAATAGCAGTTCCCTCTATTTCCGATTAGGGCGTATGTCCGGAAGGGGTAACCTGCTCGTGCTATACTGTGGTTGAGAGACTACAGCGAGCAAGAGCTGACCTATAAAGGAGGTAACCCGTGATCCAGACATACGCCCACCAAAAAGTGTTACATGAAACCCGGTTGGACCTCAAGACAATTGAGACCATGTTCGTCAATCTCATCACCGATGGAACCAACTGCTCGGCCTTCGAATCCGAGGTGATCGTTGAAAAGGCAAAAGAAGTCTTTGCCATCGGCGATCATGCCGAGGGTAATATCCTGCAGCCTGGCCAGATGATTTGGACGGCGCTGGATATCAATGAACCGCCCGGCAAACCATTGCAGGCCTGCAAGCTGCGAAGGATAATCCTTTCCCATATCAAACCCAAGGAAGATGCGGAAGTCCGCAGGCTTTACGGCCGATCGGCCAAGCGTCAACAGCAGATCAACCGGATGGCGGTGGAGGCCCAGGAACAGCAGGCCCTTCTTTCTCAAGAAGATCTGGCAGAGATCCTGGACACAGATGTCCGAACCATCCGTCGTGATATTCAGGAATTGAGGAAACAAGGTATTTCAGTTCCCACCCGGGGACAGCAGAAGGACATCGGGCCCGGGGTGACTCATAGAGTGCAGGCAATCACTCTCTTCCTGGAAGAAAAAGAACCCGTTGAAATCGCCCGTGCCATCAAACATTCCCTGACGGCGGTTGAACGCTATATCGATACCTTTTGCCGGGTTGTTTATTGCCAGCGCCGGTTTCGCAACAACCTGAAAACCGCCCTTGTCGTCGGCGTTTCCGTTCACACCGTCAACACCTATCTCGGTCTGCACACGGACGCCTGTGAAGATCCGGCATATAGAGAACGAATAGCCGAGATCGAAGCGCGAGGCCGGGTCTACTATAAAAACGTCGATTTCAAAAAAAAGCATGGGCCGCACGCAAGGAGGAACATATGAAATCCTCCAAATCAAGCCTTGATGCCCAGTTCGGCCCGTTGCAGAAGAAGACCTTTGCCTCTGCTCTGTCGCTCTTCTTTGAGCAGCAATGTCCGCAGATGGGCGGTCATCTGACACGGCAGGTCCTGGTCAACAATATCCAAAAACTGGTCGATGAATTCTACCCGGCAAACACCCATCTCCGCATGGGCCAAGTCATGTGGCCGGCGGTTGATGAAAGAGAACAGGCCGCCTACGGAAAATCCATGCAGAAGACGAAGATCAAGCCGGTCTTCGTTGATATGATTGCCCCTGAGGACATAGAAGCAACCCTCAAAGGAGAAAGAAAAAAGCAGATCCGCCAACGGGCAACCGTCAGACTTTTTCATCAAGCCAAGGATCAGGGCGGAGTTCTTACCGGGGTCGATGTTGCAACCATGATGCGTTTGAGTCCGGCAACCATTTCCAACTATGTACGGCAATGGGAAAAAGAGCACCAGACTCTTGTTCCCCGACGCGGTACCATTCATGATATGGGAAGATCCATCACCCATAAACGGCAGATCTGCTATAAGATGATAGTGGAAGGTAAAACCGTGGAGGAGACAGCGCGGGAAACTAACCATTCGCCGGAGGCAATCACTCGGTATGTGAAAGATTATAAAAGAATTCTCGCCTGCCTGCATAAGGGGCTGACACCAAAAGATACAGCCTTTGTCGCCAAGGTCAGCGAAAACCTTGTGTTTGAATATGTGAACCTGATACAGGAAAATCAGGTTGATATCAATGAGCGGATAGGTAAAGATGGGAACATCTTCAATGACATCCCTTTCTAACCTGTCAGGGCAAATAACCCTTCAGGGCATACGCCCTTATTTTTATTGCGTAAAAACGCAGCTATGTTTTCATAGGCCCATAAAAAGGAAATAGTTTACAGAACCTTGCTGTTGCAGCGGGCGGCTCGCACCCTGAGCAGCTCATTCTACAGAACACTGAAGATCTGAGGGATCCTTCGACCTGTGATAACTCCGTACCGCAAGATGATCGCTGCCTGCGTCATAACTTTTGCCGTCTATTGGGGCTGGAGGGCTCGGCGGATCCGTCTTATTCTAAACTCAATAGTTCTCTAATTTTGTCCGACAGGTATTTTTTTGAAAATGGCTTCTCGATAAAGTTAACGCCTTTGTCGAGCATGCCATGACGGGAAATGACATCTGCTGTGTAGCCGGACATGAACAAAATCTTAAGGTTTGGGTAGAGAGTTAAAAGCTTTCGGGCCATTTCCTGTCCGTTCATTTGGGGCATAATCACATCGGTCATCAGTAAATCAATCTTATCAGGATATAACTCAGCCAACCTGAGCGCCTGGTTCGGTGCAGATGCAGTCAGTACCGTATGCCCTAAACGTTCAAGCATCTCTCGGGTCATTTTTAAAATCGCTGGATCATCCTCCACCAACAGAATGATTTTTTTGTTTCGACTAAGGGCGTTCCCCGGATTTTCTTTGCAGATTTGCGCATCTTGATCATCATATTGGGGCAAATAAATTTCAAAGGTCGAGCCTTTGCCAAGTTCACTGTGGACGTTGATAAAGCCGTTATTTTGCTTGACGATGCCGTAGACAGTGGCTAAACCGAGTCCTGTCCCTCTACCCAGCTCTTTAGTAGTAAAAAACGGCACAAAGAGACTACCCTCGGTTTCCATGCTCAAGCCACACCCATAGACACTCACAGAAAAACAAACAAACAACCCCGCAAAAAACCCA
>JBJKQT010000274.1:0-5619 GCA_046705065.1 Desulfocapsaceae bacterium | reverse complement strand
TATTTCTGGGTTTTCTTGCGGTGCGAGACGCCCATGCCCGATATCTGGTCGGCTATATGCCTTCGTGGCAGGGAAAGGTCGAGGATATTCAGTTCAAGAAACTGACCCATATCAATTATGCTTTTCTGCTGCCGTCTTCAGGGGGCGACGGCAGCCTGGCTGCCCTTGAGAATCCGGAAAAGCTTCGCCTTCTTGTACAAATGGCGCATGCCGAACACGTCAAGGTGGCTATTTCCGTGGGCGGCTGGACCGATTTGAAAAACCCGGGTTTTGAAAGGTTGTCGGCAAGCCCGGCCGGAAGAGTACGATTTGCCGACAGTCTGATGGGTTTTGTCAGCGACTATAACCTCGACGGTGTCGATATCGATTGGGAATACCCGAAAGAAGGTCTCCAAGCGAAAAATTTCCTCCTGATGATGCAGCTCCTGGCAAAGAGACTGCATGATGGAGGGAAAATATTGTCGGCGGCGGTGGCAAGCGATGCCGAATACGGCGCCGGTATTCCCGCAGAGCTGTTCGCCGGTGTGGACTATCTCAGCATCATGGCCTATGACGGTGACGGCAGAGAAGGACATTCACCCGTATCCCTTGCTGAGAGCGCTCTTGATTATTGGTTGGGGCGAGGCCTTCCACCGGCCAAAGCGGTCCTGGGCGTGCCGTTTTATGCGCGGCCCAGTTGGAAACCCTATAAAGAATTGCTGGCCAAGGGGGCAGACCCCTATGCCGACAGGTTCGGAAACGATTTTTACAACGGGATGACAACCATTGCCCAAAAGGCTGAGCTTGCCGGGAAAAGGGCAGGTGGCATAATGATCTGGGAGTTGTCCGGAGATGTGCGGGGACGCTATTCGTTGCTCTCCGTCATCGCCAAGGTGTTGAACAAACCCTAGACTTTTTTCTGAAATTTCAAACGGTCCCCCAAGGCTTCTTCCAGTTGACGGAAACGGCCGTAAAAGAAATGATCGGCATGATCTATGATCACAAGCTCGGCTGCCGGGTTCCAGCTCGGAATATGCATTTTTATTACTTCAGGCGGGGCGATTTCGTCGTCGCTGCCGGACAGAACCAGTTTTAAGAGCGGTTGGGCAGGAGCGTCCTTGTAATCCATGAAGGCCACCGGAGGGGCCACCATGACCAATGTCGACACTTCGGGCGGCAGGGAAGTCATGTGGCCGTTTACCCACGAACCGAAGGAATATCCTGCCAGGTGGATATCTTGGACGCCGCTTTTTTGCAGAACCTCGATGGCCGCCAGGACATCCTTCTGCTCGGCGATGCCGTTCCCGTGGACGCCCTCGCTTCTCCCCACACCTCTGAAGTTGAAACGCAGGGTGGTTATCCCCTTGCGGGCATAGGTCAGGGCGATTGCCTCCACCACCGGGTTTGACAGGTCACCCCCGTAAAGCGGGTGCGGGTGGGTGATGACGGCTGCATGGGTTTTCGATTGGGGATTGAGTCGTCCTTCAATCTGCAATGAACCGGAATGAAAAGTTATTCTTGTTTCCATGGAGTGCCCTGCAGGGAAGCTGCTTTGAAAAATTGCCTTTTTGTTTGAACTCTCTCCACTATGACCATTCAAACCGATACCGGCAATGAAAATATTCCCGGCTTACTGTTGCGGTAACAAAAGAGAAAGGCGCCTCCTTTTTAGGAATTCGAAAGCCGCCGGAATTTTCAGTGACATTTCCGTGCCTGTTTGTGAAAAAATTGTAACGACCCTCAGAGATGTGTTGTTCATCGCCTGTTTTATGTTAATATGCACAAATAAGATCGTGAATCGGCTGACGATAGCCGATATTTTCCTTTGGAAGACAACTCCTTGGGAGTTAGAAATTTTCAGAAACTTATAAGGAGAATCATGGAGAAAAGTAATCAGGAACTCGATGCATTTCTTGCGGATTGGACCGACGGTCCGGAACAGAACAAAAAAGCCTTTGTTGAATTCAAGGAACATCTTGAGGCTAAAGGCGAGGCAGTCTTGAGCTTTCACCCCCGGCCGGGAGTGACCTATTCGCTCAGGGCAAAACATGCCGTTCAAAAGGAAAAGCCGTTGTTTGTGATGGTCGATGTAATCGAGGATTCCCCGCGCTGGCTTTCCGTTTGCTTTTACGGTGAAATGATTACCGATCCGGACGAAAAGGCGGATTTTGTCCCCGGCGGTCTTTTGGGCGAGGATGCACGTTGTTTCGATGTCAATCAATACGATGGCGGCGATATCAGCTACATCAAGAAGAGATTGGATGAGGCATATTCGGCGGCGAACAAATAGTGCCCATCCGGAAACGGTACGGTATCTTCACACATTGCAAATACCGCAGATTTTAAGGGTACCGTGAAGACTTTTGATCAGAATCAAATTGTGAAAACGGTTTTTCAAGATGGCTTAACTATTTGACACAAAAAGGAGATAATATCATGGCAAATTTTCTGTTCGTGCTGCGTTCCAGTGACAATGAAAAGGCGACTCGTTGTTTCCAGTTTGCCAAAATAGCCCATTCCAAGGGCCATAAGGTCAACCTCTTCTTCATCGACAGCGGTGTCGAATGGGCGGTAAAAGATAAAGACGGCAGCCAGAAGACAGATACCGGCGACTGCCCCGACGATTACCTTCCCTATCTGGTGGAAAATGAGGTTCAGACCGGCATCTGTACCCCTTGCGCCAAAAACAGGAAACTGGACGAGGCCAAATTCCATACCAATATGATGCTCGACGGTGGGCCGCATCTCATCGATATGGCAGCCGAAGCCAAGGTGTTTAATTTCTAGGCAGCCTCGGAGAATTGCCATTTCGTACGAGCTCTGCGTGGCGTGAGAAAAATTTATCCTAGGAATATCATTTGTATGCCTTTGGAAAATTTTTCTCACGTGCCTAAATATTAAAGGGCAATTCTACTATTTCAATGGAGCCATCTAAAAAATGGCTCAGGACGGATTTTCTAGTCCGTTGCGGGTTTCAGGGAAAGAGTTGTTCGGACCGGATACACACTGCGTACCAAGTAAGACAATGAAAGAGGCAAAAAGCCCGCTTGATTTTCAGCACCATGACGCTCGGAAATAATATTGGCATGTTTTTTTGCTTTTACAGTTAATCCCACAATTTTGCTTATTAACTGTTCGGATCCGAACAGTTAATAGCATGTTGTGCAAACATAATACGTTTATAACATGGCTGTGAATATGTCGAAAAATCGCATTATATATATATTCTGTATGAACGCCGTTTTTCTAAATTTTAACGATTGTGACTTCATCGTTGTCAAATCTGGTTGAAATCGGTAGGATCTTGGTCTAGGCTCACCAATTATCTCTTGATGTCAACAGAATGATAATTCTGGCACACTCCAGAGACCTACTCGGTAAGACATCACGAGATTAAATATATTTTAGCCAGGCTTAAGAAATGACCATTCCCATTCCCAGTACATCTACTTCTCGTTCCAGTCTCGAAGTCAAGTCCATCCCCGCCATTACCGAGCCGCTCAAGCAACAACTTTTAGATCAAGGGTTTCCCTTGCGAGTAAAGGAGTATCCGCAGATCCGCTTCATGGGAAGCAAATTTCGCTTGCTCCCTTGGCTCCACTCAGTTCTGCAAGATTTTCCCTTTGATAGCGTCGCAGACGTCTTTGCTGGTTCGGGTTGCGTTAGCTATCTTTTTAAAGCCATGGGAAAACGGGTGGTGTGTAGTGATTTTCTAAATCTTGGAGCCACAATAGGCAAAGCTCTCATCGAAAATCCTTTCCAACGGCTCTCTCAAAATAGTCTGAAGGTGCTGTTAGAAAACGACTGCGGACGCGAATGCTTTATCGAAAACACTTTCACTGGCATTTTTTTCACTCCCGATGATCTGCGTTTTCTCGACCAGGTCTGTTGGAACTTGCGTAAGCTTGATAATCCGATCGAACAATCCATTGCCCGTGCCGCTCTAATCCGCTCCTGTGCCAAGCGCCAACCGAGAGGGGTTTTTACCATAGCAGGTGATCCAGAGCGGTACAAAGACGGAAGGCGCGACTTGAAGCTGAGTCTCCGTGAACATTTTCTAGAACAGGTCGCAGTCTATAATGAGGCCACATTCGATAATGGTCGGGACAACCATTCCTGCTGCATAGATGTCTTTGATTTTAAATCACCATTTCCTGTTGATTTGGTCTACATGGATCCGCCCTATGTCCCTCGCGCCGATGACAACTGCTACATGAAGCGCTACCATTTTCTCGAAGGTCTTTCCTGCTACTGGGAAGGGAAAACAATTATGCCAAATACGCGGGTAAAGAAAATTGAAAAACCATATACGCCTTTCTCATATCGCAAGAGCGCCGTAGATGCTTTTGACCAGATGTTTCGAAAATTCGCCGGTAGCATATTGGTTCTCTCCTATTCCTCCAACGGCTTTCCAGACCTCGCCGTTTTACGTCAATTAATGCGCAAGTATAAGCCACACATAGAAGTATACGAACGCTCTCATCGTTACCACTTCGGTACACATCGTGCCGTTAAACGATCCCAAGTTAAAGAATATTTACTTGTAGGACATTAATATGATCCGTCAGCGCCAGACTCTAGAAGAACTTCTTTCCAAACTTTCCCACGTAGAATCCACCTGGCGCGACGCCCATGCCGAGGCGGTCATTGACCGCCTGGAGCAACTTCCAACCCTTCCCGCTTACAATCGCGATGATCTGATCCGTCTTTTCGATTTGGAAAATACTAATCGAGAGCGTTTTGATGCAGCCATTACTGTGGTGCGCCTCTTTCTCGACCTTTCCAAGGATGAATTCACAGCGGCGATGCGCGATAGCTTTGGTAAGGGACTAGGAATAAAGAAAGCACTCAATAACTCAGACGAATTCTTTTCCGCCCTGGAAGAGATGGGTCTCCTTGAACGCATAGCAGCATTAGTGAACCGCCCTCTTCATTGGCACGACATCCTTGTCGAACGCCTCAAAGGAGGGCGCGGTAGTGCGATTAAAGGGCAGCGTCGTGGCCGCACACTGGAGGATTTTGTAGAAAAGTTGGTAATAGAAGTATTCGGAAAAGACGCCTACGACGCTCGCTGCAAATTTCTAGGCGCCACAGGCACCAGCTCGGAAAAAGCCGATTTCGCCATTCCCACCAAAAATGATCCCGGCATCCTTATCGAAGTCAAAGCGTATGGTGCCACTGGCAGCAAACAAACCGACGTTCTTGGTGATATCAGCCGAATAGTTGATCAGAAGCGTCACGACACCCAGTTTCTTCTGGTCACCGATGGAGTTACCTGGCGGGAGAGGATCAGCGATCTGGCCAAGTTAGTGGAACTCCAAAATGTCGGCAGGATCACTCGTATCTATACCCAGGCAATGGAAAAGCAGTTGGTCGAGGATTTACGGGAATTAAAAGGGGAACACAAGCTCTAGGACCAGCTTTCTCTCAAATGGCCTCAAACAATAAAAGGGGGTCAAATCTTTGTTTGACTCTACTTGTCGTTTAATATTACCATATGCTAATATGGCTCGCCCTCTCAGAATAGAATACTCGGATGCCTGGTATCACGTTATGAACCGTGGACGTCGCGGGGAAAATGTGTTTTCGGGTTCTAAAGACTTCGAGGCCTTCATCAGGGTTCTGAAGGAATCCACGGAG
>JBJKQT010000273.1:0-7284 GCA_046705065.1 Desulfocapsaceae bacterium | reverse complement strand
TTTTGATGAAAGCGGGCATAGCCTTCCTGTTCGCAAACAGGGCAACAATCCCATGGCAATTCGACACCGTAACAAGCTTGTTTCCATCCAGCCCTCGACTTTATAAACCTGACACCGGAACACTGCTCGCAATCACGCAACTCCTCTCTTTGACTTTCCATTATATTATCGGTATCGTAGAAAATATCGCGCTCCCGGATGAAATATCCGGCCTCTTTTTCAAAATTTCCCGGTTTCGGATAAAAATAAAGGTCCGGCAACTGGCGGCATAGACGCTGGATATAATTCATCGTGTCAGCCTGCTCGCGGATATGAGCGGGATTATAATCAGGCTCCCGAACGGCGGAATAGTCGCAGCCCGCCATGGCCAGACAGATACCGAGGTTCACATACGGCAGGGCCCCTTTGATGGAATACCCTCCCTCAAGTACCGCGATATCTGGTTTGAGCAGTTCGTTGAGCCGTGCATAGCCCTGGGCGGAAAAACACATGTTGGTAATCGGGTCGGAGTAGTGGTTGTCCTGCCCCGCCGAGTTGATAACAAAATCGGGCTTGAAATCGGCAAGAATCGGCAGCACTACGTGTTCCAGGGCATGAAGATACCCATCATCCGAGGTATTCGGCGGCAAAGGGATATTCATGGTTTTGCCGAGTGCCTTGGGGCCTCCGTTTTCACTGGGAAAGCCGGATCCCGGGTAAAGGGTGCGGCCGTCTTGATGCAGTGAAATGAAAAGAACCTCGGGGTCATGCCAAAAAACATCCTGGGTCCCGTCCCCATGATGGCAATCTGTGTCGACGATAGCAATCCTTTTCCGGCCGTAATGCTCCCGGATCCACTCCACCATGACAGCCTCGATATTGATATTGCAGAAACCACGATTGCCCTGCACAACCTTCATGGCATGATGACCGGGGGGACGAACCAGAGCAAAGGCACGCTGCGTCTCCCTCTCCAAAACCAACCGAGCGGCCTGAATGGCCCCTCCAGCAGAAATTCTATGCGATTCCGTGCAAATATCATCAACGGACGGAAAACAAAAATGAGTACGCAGAATATCTTGGTCCGAGGCTCTCAGGGGTCTGTATTCGGTAATTCCCCGAATGTCGAATAGCCCCTCCTCACGGAACTGGTCTTGAGTATACAGGAGTCGTTCCTCCCGCTCGGGATGGGTCTCGGATATTGCCCAGTCATAGGCCGGGAAAAAAATAACACCAAGAGTTGATTTCGCAGTCAGCATGGATCTGCCCCTTTTTCCAAGGAATAAGAGTTCAGGATTGGCTGTCGATACGGATATCGGTTTTCGACATGTCCAGTTGGTTGGTCACCGCCGGTTTGACCTGGGCCACCACCCTGATATTTCTGCCGGTAGTATAAAAATCCTCGACCATATTGAATGAATCTGCTTGTGTGATTTGCACATCTTGTTCAGAAATCGAAACACCGGCTTTTTCAAGGTCGTCTATCAGAAGGGTTTTGGCCTCTTCTACAGCCTGTGTCAACGTATATCCTTTCGAGACCGAGCGGAAAACTTCAACTCTCGGGACGGAGACTATGCCCCTTGCTGTATCCGCTGTCAGTACCAAATGCGCTGTTGAGCGCGTCAATGCCGCGCCGACGGCGTTGGCAACCTCATACAGCGGCGGAACGATAACCTCCATTCCCAGACGGGTCTGTAAGAGATCTTTGAAAACTGCAGCCGGGCCGCCTATTACAATCAGCTTGGATGGTTCTATTTTTCGCTCCTCCAGGATCTCATGGATGGTGTACACCGGCTTGGAATTAACCAGTGCTATCAAGGCTTCGATTTTGCTGCTTATGGCATTGACGGCGGCATCAACTGCAGCCTTCGCCAACTTACGACTCTCCATACCATGACGTTGAGCCAGCTTGCCCATTCCCTCTGCAGAACGCCCGCCGTCACCGAAATCCGCCAAACCAAGCACATTGAAGGCATCCATCAATGTCGGCGCGGGGCCGTTCATGGCAAGACAGGGGCCAAGTCGCTGCGGTCCTACCAAAACCGTGTCGTCCACGGGTTCAATTTTGGAATCTCCCCCTATACCGATGGACTCTATATGTATGGCACGCACCAGCGTGGGTCTGTCTTCAATGGAAATCCCCTCTCTCTCAAGTAGTGGTTGCCCCCCAGCAAAGAGTGCAATGTCGGTGGTAGTCCCGCCGATGTCGAGGATGAGGACGTCGGCGTCTGTGGGAACCATTGCCAAAATTCCCATGACCGAGGCGGCAGGCCCCGAGAAAATAGACTGTACCGGCGTTTCCAGAGCTCGCGACAGGGGCATGGTTCCCCCGTCGGCCTTAAGGATATTGATTTCGGCTCGGATGTTAAGCTCTATTAAACCTTGCATCAAGGCCGTTGTGAATGTTTTAAAAGTCCGCCATACCGCTGAATTATAGTATGCGGTGTGAATTCTGCGACCGAAATTGAGCTGACCGGATATCAAGTGACCAAGGGAAACGAAATCGGCGTCTTGGTCTAGGGTCTCCTTGATTGTATTTTCATATTTCGGATTGCGGGGTGAGAATTTTGCCACCGCTGCGTAGCTCTTGACCCCCATCTCCCTGCACTCGGCGATTGCATTCTTCAGCCGCTCTTTGTCCAATGGTCTTGTCTCAACACCAAGATGATCCAAAGAGCCTGGAATCAAATGGTAATGGTCGCCTATCCTATAGGTGTCCGACGATATTCCTGGACCGCCGACAACCAGAATTCCCACTGGATCCACCTTGCCGGTGACTATGGCGTTTGTATTGAGGGTCGTGCTTAAATTGAGAGAATCAACCTCTTTCGGGTCCCGGCCGGAAATGATCGCTTGCAGAACCCGCTTTATGGAAGCCAGGAGATTGTCATGAACCGTAGGAACTTTTGCAGCAGCGACAATTGCCCCTCCATCGATGAGCACGCCATCCGTATGCGTGCCGCCGATATCGATACCTATGCGCATAAAAAATATCCTTGCCTGAATGTGTGTAATCCCGAACTACATATGCAGCTTATCCCATATTCCTAAAACCCTGGTATCGGGTTTGAAAAATCTTTTTTCCGTGGCTTAAAAATTCATCGAAATCCCAGGCTTCCTCCGTGAGCAACCGCTCGAATTCCGGTTTGATGATGTAACAGCCGACCTCCTCCTCAGATTCATCCGGATAGCGAACCACCACCGGCTGGCGGCAATACATCTCCCCCTCGAAGTGATCAAGACGCGCCCAACCTTTCCCCCCGATGCCGTGGTAGACAATCCCTGAAACCATACCCCCAACTCCCCTAACAACTCCTGGATATTGCTCATCTTTGATAGCATAGCGGCAATAATCCGGCAAGAGAGCAGGAGCACTTTGAAGAGGGGTGCCGACAACCGCAAACATGATATCCCCGCACATCAGCGAGCCGTAGGTGAAAAGACTTTGCATGATCTTACGACGCAGTATAGAAGAGATTTTTTATGGGCGATCAGGACATCCGCTGGAAGAATTCCACTTCTCGGGCAGGCAATGTACAGGGCTTGGATCGAATGTTTTCCCCATTGTCATCGGTTTTTCCCAAGCCTGTCCTATGAAGATTTTCAGAAACGTTGGCACAAAAATAGACTATGCCGTCCGTCTCTTTGATAAATGTATACCAAGGAACCAGATTCATTGCATCAAGAAAACATTTTCATTTATTTGATCCCGGCAAAGATCTTTGCCAGGTTATTGTCTATGACATAAATGCAGATCTCTTTAGCACCCTGCCTTGTATAACGGTATTTTTCCCGCAGGTTCTTCATAAGAAATGTTACGTCGTCACGGATTTTTTTGTCATAGGTCTTAAACGTCTCTTCATCGAAATCCTTGATGGCCCTGCGAAAATTTTCATTTTCAAGGAAAGGCTCCAGAACCTTTTCTTTCAAGTTATATTCATATCGGTCATGGAGTTGTTGGTAGAGCGTCGTCTTGGTAATGGGAAGATTATCACGCAGCATTTCCTGCGTTAAAGCGGTGCTTGTATAGGCTCTTTGGACATCAGCCCGGAAAAGGCCCGCATCTTTCTGGCTTGTCAGCAGCCGCGACTCCATACGATTGAAAAATTCATCTGTAATTTCAATATATTCTCCAGTATATTTACAAAACTCGACAGTCTCCGGCTCAAAGTTCACCGCAAACATATAGCTCTGGATCTCTTTGGAGATCTGTTCCTCATTGTAGTAATACAAAGATTCCTTTACCTCTTGAAGAACAGAGTAATTATACATTTTCAATAAAGAGTCCAAAAACCCGAGAGGTAATATATTCCTGTCCTGCTTGCAGAATTTTTTGAAGAATTTTATAAGCATGGACATATCGATGAGTTTATCGTCCTCATAGTAGGTAGAGTAAAACTCGTTGAACATCCTGATGGAATCACGTCCCGACAGGCCTTTCCAGCCGTCATTTTCAGACTCGGCGATGATTTTCTGTCTCCGTTTGGCCGTGAAATTTTTCAGATCCTCTTCCTTCAACCATTTGGGAATAAACCCCGTATAGATCTCCATCTTCAAGAGCTGCAGGTTCTGGTCGCAATACAACTCGTATTTTTCAGGATTGCCGATCCAATCAAGCATGGAATCAGATTTTGTATTCAGACGGGTGGCGATGATCACACGGGCAAAATTATGGAGCACACGGGGCAGAAAGCTTTCATCGATATGCTTACCGAAAATCTCGCGGTAAATTTCCACCTCTGTTTTCAAATCGAGGATATAGGGAATATTAATATACTCGACACGATCGGTGAATGCCTGTAGATCCTTAAAGATCTTTTTATCCTCGGGATTCATCAACGCAATAAGCAGGCAGTTTACATTCTCTTCAATGTCCTCAACTTTGTGCACGCCGTCGCTGATGATATTATGCAGTTCCATCAGCCGTTCGGTATTATGCGACTTGATATCCATCAGAGCGTAGATCCCGTTATTGGTCTTGGCGTAACGGGAAAAGAGATAATTAACCTGGTTGGAATCGGAAAACAGGTTGTCGAGTGACCGCTGAATCATTTCATTGCGCAATACCATCTGCTGCAGAGGCTTATCGCCAGGGCTGAAAACCGAAATCCCTTCGCCGATTCTCCTATTGACCAGATAAGGTCGCGCATAAACCTGCTCGAGGACTTTGCGCGGATCGTTGTACTTTCTCAAAAGCGCCTGATACAGACTTGCGCAGATCGTACAGGGAGAATCCTGAAAAACCCATTCGAATTTCTTATCGGTAAAAAGCTGCCATTTAAACTCTTCGTTCTCCAGGATGTCATCGAAAAACCGCCGCCTCGCCTTTTTGGGAATCAGCAAAATAGGGTTGTCATGGCTTGGACAGGAAACATCGAAATAGCTGCCGATATCATCCTTATCTTTGCATGCGCATCGCATTTCCTCGGCGAGATCCTTTTTCCCGTCATTTTCCAGAACCCAGGCAAGTCTTTCCGTCAAGGAATTCAAGGAATGGACTCCTCCGACCATATGGTCGCGCTTCAACCTCCAGACGATCTCATATCGAGACCCTTCCGGGGTGTTGGTATATTCCTGGAACTTTCGAAGCAAGTTGTTGAGAAAGGTCGACTTTCCACTGCCGTGGGGGCCTTCGAAAATGTATATTTTGTTCTGCTGTGCACCGAACGAAAGGGAATCCACATGGGCCATGAGACGGTTGGCAAACAGCCGATCGGCAAAAAACGGCCTGTCCGACCCTTCGACAAAAAGACGGCTGCAGTCGTAATTCAGGTAGTGAATGGATTCAGGATCATCCGGATACTCATCTATGCCGGCGGTGACAAATTCGTTTATCATATCGGAATAAACCTGATACACACTACGAACAACCCGATATGGATGCGCGACAAGTTCCTGTATGAACTCGGAATACGAAAGGGTTGGTTGTTGCTCCCAGCCGATTTCTTCCTGGCTGAGATTTTCCATGGCTTTCTTTAAATCCCGCATTGATAATCGCTCCGTTCTACTTGTCTTACAACTCTATTCGGTAATTACCTTGCGACTCAATTTCCTGTCCTTCATCCGGTACCGAACCCTTTGCCAGACAATTTTCTCAGGCTCACGAGGCTGACCGTCCGATCTCTCGTGCTGCGAAGCGGGTGCGCGCGGCACCACTTCGGATGTATCCAGATACACCTGTCCTCCCCAAAGATACTCGACTCCCAACAATGTCCCTTTGATATAATCCTGAACCAAAGGACGTCCTTCAAAAAGATGGTCGAGAATAAGTGTGTTGTCTTCATCGACCTTTATACTGATGAATGGCGGGTGGTAGAGGGAATCCAATACCATCCTCTTATAATCCTCGGCTTTCCTGCTCTTCACATAGTATTGCCAAGTCATTCGTTCCTTGTTGAGACGCTTGCCGGCCACAAAAAGTTTGTGCAAGTCGACGAAATCCTGATCGATGAATGTATTGATAAACATCGAGTCGGAACAATTTTCCCGTACCGAGAAAATAAAATCCCGTCCTTTTTGAATATTGGTATTAAATTTCCTGCGTTCAGCCTGATCCTTTTTCATTATGAAATCCAACGATATCCGGCCCTTATTTGCCATATCCTCAAGATAGGAAAAAAGCCGCATACCCAAAGCATACGGATTAAGTCCAACACGGGGCATCGAAGTGACCTTGGCGTTGACAATGGCAAAATCCACTTCATGCCCGCGAATCCTGTCATCCTGCAGAAAAAGCTCTTCATGCCAGTAGCTTGCCCAGCCTTCATTGAGAATCTTAGTCCGTATTTGCGGCTGAAAATACAAAGACGTAGATCGTATCACCTCCATTACTGTCAGCATCCACTGATTTTCTTCCCTATTCAGAAATTCCGAATTCTCCATTATGAACTGGAATATATCCATTTTTTCCGAGGATTTTTCCTGATTTCTCATCTTTTCATAAAGGGAGTCGAACTCGGAATACCGGCTTTTAACACTGTCCAGAAACAGGTACTCACCGTTCCCGCTGTTTTGACGCGTCAGCTCATTGTATCGCTCTAATTCCTTGATATACTCAACGATGGACACTTTCTTTTCATTCTGCAGAAATGAATCGAAATAGAAATCGAGCTTTGTGGGGACCTTCTGCTCTTTTACAGGGGAAAGTTCGGAAAGTTCATTAAAGTAGCCGACAAGATTGTCAATTGAACGTGAAAATTCAATAACATAATCTAGCCACCGCCCCTTTTCGGAACGAAGCTTGGCAAAGAGCCGTTTATCTGAAAGCGCTCGGCTGGCAAAATCGTAATCCCACGTATGACGAAA
>JBJKQT010000272.1:0-3802 GCA_046705065.1 Desulfocapsaceae bacterium | reverse complement strand
ACCAATTAATAACAGGATGATTCCAAATATTGAATAGCTATTATTCATCAGCCAAATTCCAAATAAACAAATTATAACGGCAACGATTAACAGGTAATTCATAGATTAGCTTCTGCTAAATCAGTAGAATGTTGAGGGTGGATATTCTTCCATCCTATCGTAACAGCAATTTTTCGAATTTCGCTACTCAAAAACGTCAGGAGAAACCTGGACTTTCAAAATCGCCTAAATATATCCATCTGATGGTTTGGTTCTGGCTGGCCACCTTGGTTTGGAAGCTCAGACATATAATAACTTGATGCGAAATCAATATTTTTAGAAATTATAAATGGCAAACAGCGGCGACCTCAGGCGTGGGGGTCCCGAGTCGCTCTATATGGTCCCCAATATTAATCTTTCTGACCAGTAGGGTTAAAAATTTTCTCGAAAGTTCTGAGAAAGTACGATAGGTTTTGTTGTCGCATTATTATATCATCTCGGAATTCTATCAATTGATTGCGGCCAATCTCGGTTATTTTATACCATTTCCGAGGTGGACCGCTTTGTGTATGATCCCAAAATGATTCCACGCTTCCTGCTTTTTCCAAATCTTGCAAAGTTCTGTATATTACTGCACTATCGGTCTTATAGGCTGGTAATTCACTCTCCAGACGGCCCAAAAGGGCGGCACCGTAAGAATCCGACTGAGCTAATAGCAGTAAGATAAATGCTGGAGTATGCCTGTATTTTTGACCTTTCCTTGCAATTCGTTTTGCCATTTCTCTCCTTTTTTACAGGTTAGGGGCCGGAACCCTGGTCCCTCTTTCATCGTTCGGCATCGAGTTGGCCGGAATTAAATGTTCCATCAAAAGACCAACGCAGATAACCCCTGGAATCGTGAGCAATAGCCGAATCATAGCGAACCGTAGCCCGATGAAGGAACTTTCCATTAGAATCATCGGTATTTTGATAGTAGCCCAAGTGCCCAGAAAAATCCCTATATTAGCCATTCGGGCACCCTTTTTATGGAGTGACAACGCAACCGGGAAGGCCGCGTATATCGGTCCGGCCGCCGCTGTCCCCAGAAGAATGGTAAACAACATACCCATCAAACCTGAACCATGCCCAATGCTCTGTTCCACAAGTTTACGAGGTACCCAGACGTCAAACAATCCCATCAGGACCATAACGGATGGTACTATTTTCAATACTTCCCATAAAAACTGTAGAGTGTTTATGGCTGATGCCGTGCCCAATGGGGAGTTGTAGAGGCCAAGGGCCAAATTGGCAATCAGTACTGCTGCAAGGAGACGGTATTTTTTTAGTCCTTTCATCATCGGAGTATCACCCCCATCAAACTACCAATAAGAATTGCCAGTCCCAGGCTTAGACCCTGCCGGATTAAGGTAAAACGTTTACCAAAATATTCTATCTCCATAGGAGCGGTAACAGTCCCCACCATGGTTAAAGTTGTGATAAACGTTGCAAGAGCTGGAAGGCTAGCCCCCATTTTGAGCAGGGAGCCTGCTAGGGGAAAAGCAACAGGAGCCGGAATTGTGATTGCAGCACCAACCACAGCCGTCATGGCAAATCCAGCCAGGCCATGCACGTTAAAGAGTTGAGTTAAAAGATGCTGCGGCGTTATTGCCAGTATGAGTCCGATGAGTGCTATTATGCTCAATAGACTCGGGATCAAGCCCACGATTGATTTGTAACTCATCAGCAAAGCCCTTTTCGTCCGCTCTCTATCCTTGAGAAACGAAATAATGAGAGCAATTAAAGTGAAAGCCAAAAGACCAAGTGACGCCATAACGCCTCCTCTAAAGTATGTAGTTAACACTTATATGTTATCTACATATATATCAGCCGATTTCCTTTGTCAATATGTCACTTCGATTGCTTGAAATTTTTGCTGTCATTATCCGTGAGCTTAATCCACAGGAAGTCTTAATCTCTAAGGCGTCTTTTTCAATTAAAGCTTGCCAAGAAAAATCTTCCCTCGCTACAAGCTGATTGAATCAAAATCCACCGAAGATACTCCGGCAAAAGCGACGACTTTAAGTTGTTGATATTCTATATCTTGCCAAGACATTCGAAAAATGCACAATCATTTATTGGCCCCTTAAGGATAACTTATTTAACCCGGGTAATATTAATGTTGACATCGTGGTTTTACCCGGATAAAATCCGTCTATCGAAAACTTCGACAAGGGGACATGAAGAAATGGGCGAACAAAATCTAAAAACCTGTATAGCATTCAAAGACGACAAGCGTGTTGCATCAGGAAGACTATCGAAGGTTGCCAAGAAAGTGAAAGAGATCCTTGATCAAGAGGGGCACGCATCTATCCTCATTTTTGACGATATTACCAGTGAGCTTGTTGAGGTAGATTTTCGTGGTTCTCTGGAAGATGTCCTTGAGAAGCTGGAAAAACAACCAATGGGAGAAGAGTCAGCAAATGCATTGTCAGTTACAGACCAACATTCACCGCGCGGGCCAGGACGTCCTAAGCTCGGTGTTGTTTCCCGGGAAGTGACACTACTACCGCGGCATTGGGACTGGCTTAATAGTCAGCCCGGAGGTGCTTCTGTAACGCTTCGCAAGCTTATTGAGGAAGCGAGACGAGTAAGCAGCGGCAAGGACAAGATTCGGCATTCACAAGAGGTGACATACAGGTTCATTTCCGCCATTGCCGGTGACTTCCCGGGATTTGAGGAGACGACGAGAGCTTTGTTTGCAGGCGATTCCGAACGTTTCAATAGTTTGATGGCTTCATGGTCTATCGATATCCAAGACCATGCTCGAAAGCTTGCAGAGGCAGCATTTCAGAATCGAGAATGATGCTATGCCAACGATTGATAGATTTCCCCTTCTTAGCTTTAGGCTTATGTTGATATAAAAGGAAGAAGAAACAAAAATGGACAGGTCAGAAATGAAAAAGGTTTACAAGCAAGCGAAGCGACTAATGGGAGTATATAAGATAAGAATTTCCCAAAATGATAAAATATTTATAGGATTTGCGACCGACTTGCCGGGTAGATTCAATAGACACAAAGCTGAATTAAAATTCGGGAGTCATCGAAACAGAGAATTACAGGAAATATGGAATTCATTTGGTGAGGAGTCTTTCGAGTTTGAAATACTCGATGTGTTGGACCACGGCAAAGAGCCTCACGCAACCCCGGATGAAGAACTACATGTTCTCCAAGAAATGTGGGTTCAAAAGCTGGAACAAGAAGGAAATTCCATCGTATATCTGTAAAGAAGCTAGCTGCTAGCGACATCTCCTTGCTCAAGTTAAGGACTGTCACTAAAAGAAGAGAGTAGAACACCAAATGAAAGAATGTTTTTTAGAGGTCTCGCAGGAGTCAGGAGCGGCATTATTCGGTCGAAATATAACTGGTGAAGTAGTCATGCTTAATCTCCTGCGTTTTCGCGATATAGCCGACTACTCGTAGAGGACCGGAATAATAATCTGCCGGACCCGGATTAACCGCACTTTTGGGCCCACATTAATTGGAACTATCCGGAGGCCTCGGCCCACATTATACGTTTCTCGACCCACATTATGGGATACTGGACCCACCTTAAATGGTACGGACCCACTTTATGCGATAATAGTAACTGAACCTTCAGACAACTCCTTATCGTTGTAAAAATAATGCGTATAATACTTAGCGTAAGATTTTACACGACTGCGGCCGCTAAGCCTATTTGAGTGATTTTACAAAATCAATAATTTTATTTGTGCCCTGAATGTCCCCCATGGCCATAATGTGAATGCCGTCTATAAAGGGATGAACTTTCGTGAGAAAAGAACTT
>JBJKQT010000271.1:0-2658 GCA_046705065.1 Desulfocapsaceae bacterium | reverse complement strand
ATCCGCATTCCGAAACACCTGCAGCCTTGGCCGTTCGCGGTTCACCCAAAAAAACAATACCGACGACTTTGGAAAAACAGGCGGCAGCCAACCCGCCGATCACGGCCAGAGCAATGATGGCAAGCATCATGAGCAGGAAGCTCGATCCTTTTAGATTTAGCCCCTGGAATGCTGCAAAATAAATGAGAAATTCGCTGACGAAGCCGTTAAAAGGCGGCAGCCCCGAAATGGAAATGGAGCCGACTAACGACGACTTACCGGTGACGGGCATGACCTTCATCAGTCCTCCCATCTGGTCGATGTTCCGGGACTTCGTCTTCTGCAGGATGGCACCGGAAACCATGAAAAGCAAGGACTTGAATATCGAGTGATTCAGAACATGGAGGAGACAACCTGCAAAGCCGAATCCCGCCATGATCGGGTCGTTTGACGCAAGCCCCATCATGCCGATGCCTGCGCCGATCAACATAATGCCGATGTTCTCCACACTGCTATATGCCAAGAGTTTCTTGATATCATCATGTTTACCCAGCGCATAGACGACGCCCAGAATGCCTGAGATAATCCCGCAAATCAAAACCGCACGTCCGACAAGCAAGTCATGTATCTGGAGAAGACTGTAGAGACGGATAATTCCATAAATGCCCATCTTGATCATGACCCCTGACATAACGGCGGAAATATGAGACGGAGCCGCCGGATGAGCATGGGGAAGCCAGATATGAACCGGAAAGATACCGGCCTTGGAACCGAAACCGACCAAAGCGAGAAAGAACACAATCAGTTTGGCGCCCGCAGGGATTCCGGCGAAACCGGCGAAGGCAAAACTGCCCGTATGGCTGTAGGCCACGGCAAAAGCAGCGAAGATCAACATTGCTCCCGCCTGGGCGAAAACGAAATAGAGGTAGCCTGCCTTTCTCGTCGACTCTCTTTGATACTCATACATCACCAGGAAAAAAGAGGAGAGCGACATTAACTCCCAGACCAAGGCAAAGGTGATGATATTGTCGGCGGCCACAACCAGGGCCATGGAAATGATCAACAGAGTGAAAAAAAAGAAGCTCACAGCCGTCCGCCCCGACTGCCTGTCCTTGTCCATGTAATGAAAGCTGTACACTGCGGCCAGAGGGCAGATGAAGAATATCGGGATCAAAAAGAAGGCTGAGAGCGAATCAAGGGAAAAAGAAAGAGAAAAAAGATGCAACCATGACCATGAGGCGGCGGCGACATCCCGGTGCAGCAAGGGGGCGACAACGGCATACAAACCGGCTGAGCCCCCGAGCACCGTAACGCCGATGTAGCAGGCTTTCATCAACTTGAACAACCGGTGGGTGAAAAGCGGCAAAATCCCACCGGCCAGCAAGACCGCAAGGGCCGTAAAAAAGGTATCCATCAGCTTCCGTCGACAAAGGTTAAGACCTGCGATGTTATGCCGCACCAGGACAGCATTCCTGAGATATGTATCATCGCCGGTCGTTCAAGGTCCGGTCCTCTCAAGCCGGTTATTATGCAACTGCAGAAAATATCTCCTAATACTCACTATATCTTGCGGCAGTCACCCCACCGGCTTTCAGCAAAAAACTGCTATGACTTATCATCCGGTATATACTTTGTCAACGGACAATTATCGCAACCCGCAACGGGCAGGTCGGTGCCGTCGTGGATCTTTTTTATCAAGGCCTTAACCGCCGCCTTACTGTCAGCGTAAATATTTTCCCTGCCGATCTTATGGGTGAGTCCCGTACGGTCCATGACCGTCACGATCTGCCCCTTAATGCCGCACATTGCAAAACCGAGGCCGGCGCTGCGCATCCGTTTGCAAAGCATTTCCAACGCCTCTTCACCCGAAGCGTCCATGTCGTTTATACCGCGCGCATCCAGGAGTATGTAGCGCAGTTCCGGACGTTCGTTCCTGAACTTGAGGACCTGTTCGTCGAGATAGCTTGCATTGGCAAAAAACAGAGCCCCGTCGAACCGGACGACGGAGATATGGCGGCAGCCTTTGAGCCGGTAATGCTCCGCGCAGGTAAGGACGTTTTCTTCGTTCATGGACAAGCTGGCCACCACGGGACGCATGGATTTATAAAGAAACACCGTCATAGACAGAACCACGCCGACCATAATCCCCTTATCCAAATGGGGCGCAAAATAAAGAGTAACGACAAAACTCAGGATCGAAATCGCCCCATCGTACCATTGGGCTTTCCAGGCATGCATAAACCCTTTAATATTGATAAGACCGATTACCGCCATCATGATGATCGCCGCCAAAACCGCCTGAGGCAGATGGTAGAGCAGAGGAGTGAAAAAGAGCAAGGTCACGACGACGACGATGGACGTCACCACCGAAGAGATTCCGGAGACGGCGCCGGCCTGGAGATTGACCGCCGATCGGGAGAAAGAGCCCGATACGGAGTAACTCGATCCTACCGATCCGAGCATATTTGCAAGCCCCTGGCCGATCAGTTCCTGATTCGGGTCGATTTTTTGGCCTGTCTGAGCGGCCATGGCTTTGGCGATGGCGATGGCCTCCATGAAACCGAGCAACGAAATAATAACAGCCGTGGGCAAGAGCTTGAAAAACAACTTAAGGGAAAGCGCCGGCATGGTGAATTTGGGCAAACCCTCCGGAATTTTGCCGACCACCGCACCTCCGCC
>JBJKQT010000270.1:0-42449 GCA_046705065.1 Desulfocapsaceae bacterium | reverse complement strand
TTTTGCAGAATTTCTCTTCTGTATCCCAAATTAAAGCCGATACCCTGTCGATTAGCGTACTTTCCACGAAAGTACAATTTGAGGTGGTCGCCATTGCGTCCAAGCGATTGGTAATCAAAGATGCATGCTTTGCTATCCGAAAAAACAGGCCGTGTATTACCGACCCCGAACGGCTCAAGTTTTTTGAATTGTTCTAAAAGATTTTTTTCAAATATTTGCTCAATGGAAAACTCGGCGTCCACAAGAAATTCCTCTCCTATGTTCTCTTCAGCTGTAATTACTTCAAGGATATCTGAAAAACATTGTTTAAACAGTCCAAGGTTTTCCTGGTGAATCGAAAGTCCTGCCGCCATTGTATGGCCACCGTATTTTATTAAATATCTGTCGCATTGGCGCAAAACCATCATAAGATCAACCCCGGGAACCGATCTTCCCGAGCCTTTGAGGATCACTCCGCTACTTTCCGATGTGTCCGGTGCAAAAAGAATGACGGGCAGTTGATGAATATTGGCTAATTGGGAGGCTACAATTCCTAGAACCCCCAAATGAAATTCTCCTGAAATTATTATGCAATTACCACAGAAAATCAGGCTTTTACTATTTATATTTAATGTTGATTCCAGGATATCCCGGCATATCTTTTTCCTTTTATCATTGATATCGCTCAATTTATGAGCATACTTGATCGCTTTTTCGTTATCGCCGCACAATAAAAGATTCATGGCTGCATTCACCATACCTAATCTACCGGCTGCATTTATTTTAGGTGCAATCTGAAAGGAAATGTCTTCGGACGTTATAGTTCCCGGCAGGATATCGCTCGATTTCAGCAAGGCGGACAGGCCTAAACTGCTTGGAGATTCGAGTGCTTCAAACCCTGCTTTTACTAAAATCCTGTTGACCCCCGTCAAGGGAACCATATCTGCAATCGTGCCGATAGCGACAAAATCTAGAAATTGCTTTAAGTTTGGAAATCGCGCTTCATTCTGAAAGTATCCCTCGTTCTTAAGGTGTGACCGGATGCCGGCGATCAGATAAAATGCGGTTCCCACACCGGCAAGGTTCGAATCTTTAAACGTGCATTCCTTCAGTTTGACATTTAATATGGTGTCAGCCTCCACTAAATGCTCGGGGGGTTCGTGGTGATCGGTAACTATTGTCCGAAAACCGAGTTTTTTAGCTTCCAGAATTTCTTTGTGATTTGAAATACCACAGTCAACAGTGATAAGAAGCGGGAAATTGCCCTGAATTTCCGAACGAATTTGTTGTATCGTTCTGCAGTTTAAACCGTATCCGTCTGAGAATCGATCCGGGATATTCCATTTGACCTCTACTCCGATTTTATTAAAAAAATGTATGAGCAAACATGTCGAGGTAACTCCATCGACATCATAATCCCCCCAAATAACGATTTCAGAGTTGCTTTGGATGGCGTCGGACACCAAACCTACGGCTTTCTTCATGCCTGATATGGTAAACGGATCTGGAAGATTGCTTAGGGTTGGATTGAGAAACATCTCGATCTCATCGTCATCGGATATCCCCCGGAGTGCGAGGATATGTATAATCAACGGATGTAGATCGAATTTTTTAGCCTGTTTTTCCTGTTCCCCGGTCAGTGAGAAACTTGATGCTTTTTGCCAGCTTCGTTTCTCGAATTGTGAAATCATAACAGCTACTTCCTTAACCATTCTTTTGAAAAACCAAGAACTTTTTTCATCTCCATCCTCTCGAACCAAATTATGTCTTCAGTGTTGCCGAACCATGTAAATTGCCGTTTCGCGTATCTCCTGGTATCGCGGGCTAGAAGCTGTATCGTTTGAGCTTTATCCCAAATACCATTGATATACATTACCATATGTCTGTATCCAATGGACATCATGGATTTTAATCTCGGGTCGTATCCCATCTGCAAAAGTCTCCTGACCTCCTCTTCCAGCCCCGCATTTACCATGGCTTCGGTGCGTTTGTTTATCTGCTCGTAGAGAAATGTTCTATCGCAGGTCAACCCGATTATCAGCATGTTGCTGAATCTTGGAAACTGCTTTTCTTGTGCCTGCCTGATGATATGCTCCGACCAAGGTACTCCTGAACCATAATATATCTCAAGGGCCCGAAGAAGCCTGTGAGTGTCGTTCTTGTGTATTCTTTGAGCGGAATAACGGTCATATAATTTAAGTTCTTTATGTAAAATGGAGCCCCCTTCCGTCTTCAATCGTTCCTTTAGTTCGGCCCGAATTTCCGGATATCGGTGGCCGCCCTCGAAAAGCCCTTCTTTTAATGACCGTAAATACAAACCGGTTCCTCCTGTTAGAAGAGGAATTTTTTTTCTGGTATGAATGGCTTCGATAACTGCGCATGCGTCGCTTACGAAGCGTTCAGCATCGTATTCTTCATCGGGATTGACAATATCGATCAGATGATGCGGAACGATTTCTCTTTCTTCCCTCGTAGCCTTTGCCGTCCCGATATCCATATATCGATAGACTTGCATCGAATCCATGCCGACGATTTCGCAATCAAAAGCTCTTGCCATTTCAAGGGAGAGACTGGTTTTGCCTATGGCCGTCGGTCCCACAAGGACGATAACAGGTTGTTCTATTGGAAATTGGATCACGTTCTTATCTATATGAAAACTTGTCGGCGAATTTTATCATCTTGTTTTGACCTATTCCACGGACCTTCAAAAGGTCTTCAGGGCCGTTGAAAGAGCCGATACGCGCTCTGGTCCTTTCTATTTCCGTGGCAAGATGCGGGCCGATACCGGACACTGTTTGTAAAAGCTCCGAATCTGCTTCATTAATGGGAATCGGGGCGAAGAAAAACGGAGTCAGAGCCGCCGGTATAGCAGGATCACTCCTCTCTTCTTCTGCTGTGTTTTTTGAGGATTCGTCAAGGACAATTTCGCCTCCCCGTATTTGGAGCCGGATGTGGCCGTCGGAAGGCGGCACAATGGTAATATTCCGTAAGTAAAAGGAAAATATCAATACAATACCGACAACAAGAAGAATGATCGGCCGATCGTCCCTCTTCGTGCAGGACAGTGGCATACGCCCTTCTTCCAAGCCCGTCCCCCTGTCTTCTCCAATGGATTTGCCGTTTCCATCGGCTTGGAAGTTTTCGGTCGACTCAGGCAGCGGCATCAAGGATCAGGAGGTGGGATTGTTGATTTCGTAGGCCTCTGCCGGAAGATCCGGTTTGTCCAAAGCAAAAGCGTCATGAAGAGCACGGATGGCCAGTTCGGTGTATTTTTCTTCTATAACACAGGAAATTTTGATCTCGGAAGTTGATATCATCGAAATGTTGATTCCTTCGTTGGCCAATACGTTGAACATGGTGGTTGCAATGCCCGAATGATTTCTCATGCCCACACCGACAATGGAAATCTTGGTTATACTGTCGGAGCCGTATAATCCCTTGGCGCCGATTTCTTTTGCGACCTTCTGGAGCATTTCCATGGTGCGGGGGTAGTCGGTGCGCATAACCGTAAAGGTCATATCGGTCAGACCATCTCCAGTATCCTGGTTCTGAATGATCATATCGACGTTGATATCCGCATCCGAGATCGGGCTGAAAATTTTGGCAGCGATACCGGGCTGATCAGGGACTCCGCAGATTGTTACCCTTGCTTCATTCTTATTATAGGTTACTCCTGACACCATTACGTCTTCCATAATTTTTTCCTCCTCGACAACCCAGGTACCTTCCGTATCGGTGAATGTAGAACGAACATGAATGGGAACACTGTATCTTTTTGCAAAGGCGACTGACCGGATGTCCAGGACCTTCGCGCCCAGACTCGCCAGTTCCAGCATCTCGTCGTAAGAGATGCGATCAATTTTCCTGGCTTTGCCGCAGATATTCGGATCGGTTGTGTAGACCCCTTCCACATCGGTAAAAATCTCACAAGCATCTGCTTCCATAGCTGCTGCAAGGGCGACGGCCGTTGTATCTGAGCCCCCCCTGCCCAACGTCGTTATGTCGCCTATTCCGTCGACACCTTGAAAACCAGCCACAGTTACAACACAACCGTCATCAAGATATTTGAAAATCTTTTCAGTATCGATGGACTGAATGCGCGCCTTGGTATGCGTCGAATCCGTATGAATCTTGACCTGATCTCCAAGGAAAGAAATGGCATTAAACCCAGCCTCTTTCACGGCCATGGAAAAAAGAGCCACTGTCACCTGCTCGCCTGTGGACAGAAGCATGTCCATTTCCCGTGTGTCCGGCCGGGGCTGCATCTGAAAAGCAAGATCCGTCAAGCGGTTTGTTTCTCCGGACATTGCGGACAAAACGACCACAACTTTGTTCCCTTTTTTGACATAGCCGAGAACGCGATCAGCAACGGCTTTGATTTTTTGTGGGCTGCCTACGGATGTACCACCGTATTTTTGTACGATTATAGACATAAATAACTCCGACACATCGTTCCAGGAAAGGGTATTAAAAAACAAGACGGCAGACCGTGAAACGAACGATCTGCCGGAAAAAACAAATGCATATAGTAAATGAATTTATCTTTTAATGGCAAAAATGCAACTGATATTCAATAGACTTCATCGCAGTTGCCTTCTTTTTCTTCTTTTTTGTTGTTTAATCAAAAAAGTGAAGGTATAAGACAAGTTTTCTGATTTCAACGGTTGGATAATGTCAACAGCAGCAGCGCAAACACCTTTTAATATCGTTCTGGTAGAACCGGAGATTCCTCCGAACACAGGGTCCATCGCCAGACTCTGCGGTGCGACGGATACGATCCTCCATCTTGTGCACCCGCTGGGGTTTTCCACGGACGATAAGCACTTGAAACGAGCGGGCCTCGACTACTGGCAGTTTGTCGATATCGTCCATTGGAACAGTCTTGACGAATTTCTCCAGGCTCAGGACGAAAGGCGCCTGTATTTCTTTACCACCAAGGTTTCAACACCCTACTTCCATGCCCGGTACGAACCAGGTGATTTTTTCATATTCGGTAAGGAAACAAAAGGGTTGCCCGTTGACATCCTCAACCTTTACCATGACAGATGTTATACCCTGCCCATGCAAAATATACATATTCGCAGCCTGAATCTTGCAATGACCGCGGGAATCGTATTATATGAGGCAATCCGGCAAAATTGGATTATCTCCTGAAATTTATGATCTTTTATGAAATATTTTTCTCAAAGACCAGGTTTCGATAACGTAGTGTCGTTTCGTTCTTTTCATCCTACTTCCATTAAAGGAGACTTCACCCATGTCCGACCGAATCTATAATTTCAGTCCGGGGCCGGCTGTTCTGCCCCTCGAGGTGCTTGAACGTGCCGCAATCGATATCGTCAATTATCAAAATTCCGGCATCGGCATAGCCGAGATGAGCCACCGTTCCAAGGATTTCATCAAAGTTGCAGAGACCACGGAGCAGCTCCTTAGGGAATTATTTGCTATTCCGAATAATTACAAAGTTCTCTTTCTGCAGGGAGGTGCCTCCAGCCAGTTCTTTATGGTGCCGATGAATTTTCTCTCCGCCGGTAAAAAAGCGACGTATCTCAACACCGGCGCCTGGTCGAAGAAGGCAATCAAGGAGGCGAAACTCTTTGGCGAGATAGATGTCGCCTATTCCAGCGAGGAACAGAAATTCAATCGCGTTCCGGTTAACGGAGAGTACAACATCTCCTCCGATTCGGAATACGTCTATTTCGTTTCCAACAATACCATTTACGGAACCCAGTTCAAGGAGTTCCCGCAAACCGATAAAATGCTTGTCAGTGACATGTCTTCCGATATCCTCTCCCGGAAGGTCGACATCTCGAAATTCGGTCTGATTTTTGCGGGCGCCCAGAAAAATCTCGGTCCGGCAGGTGTTACCATCGTCATCGTAAGAGACGACCTTCTCGACAGAGTTCCCGAGAGCGTTCCCACAATGCTGAAGTACAAAACGCACGCCGACAAGGATTCCATGTTCAATACACCGCCCTGCTTTGCCATATACATTGTAGGTGAGGTTTTGAAATGGCTGAAAGCAAAAGGGGGAATTTCTGCAATGGATGAGATCAACCAAGAGAAAGCCTCCCTCATTTATAAGGTCATCGATGAATCGGGGTACTATCGCGGCCATGCAGAGCCGGCATCTCGGTCTCTTATGAACGTCTCTTTCAATCTGGCAACACCCGAGCTGGAGGCGAAATTCATCGCCGAGGCCACTAAAATCGGTCTCAACGGACTCAAAGGACACCGTTCCATCGGCGGTTGCCGAGCTTCGATCTATAATGCCTTCCCACGGGAAGGCGTTGTAAAACTAACTGAATTCATGCAGGAATTCAAAGAAAACAACCCTGTATGAAACACATCTGCGCGTGGCGCCGCCCCTCACGGCTGTCGAGAAGCCGATTGCAACGAGCCAGGGGGCTTACACGCAGATTTTGCGTCTCTTATGCTCTATGAAGGCAATATCATCCGGCCGCCAAGCGAGGCGGATTCCATCATCCTGCAAGTGACGGTCGGATGTTCGCACAATCGCTGCACATTCTGCGGTGCCTATAAAGATAAACGCTTCCGCATAAAAGATGACTCCGAGATCGATGCGGATATCGATTTTGCGGCCCGATATTGCCGAAGGCAAACAAGGGTCTTTCTGGCCGACGGCGATGCTTTAATTCTTTCCCAGAAAAAACTTGTATCCATTCTGGAGAAAATTCAAATTCATTTGCCGTGGGTCAATCGAATCGGGACCTACGCAAGCGCCAAAGCCATTCGTTCCAAAACGATACCTGAACTGGTGCAGTTGAAATCACTCGGCCTTAATCGGATATATATGGGGCTTGAAAGCGGACATGATGAGATCCTGCAAACAATCAAAAAAGGTGAAACAGCCCAGTCGATGATTAAAGCGGCTGAAAGTGTCCGCGATGCGGGATTGTTTCTCTCGGTCACTGTGCTGATGGGCATAGGAGGAGTTCGTCTTTCCAAACAGCACGCCGACGCCACGGGACGCACCCTTTCTTTGATGTCCCCCAGGCAGATCGCAGCCCTCATGTTGATGCCTCTTGCCGGAACACCTTTGTACAAGGACATGCAGACCGGGAAATTCCATCTTCCGAATTCACAGGGCATGCTCAGAGAATTATCGTTTCTTGTGCAGGCTATCACCCTTGATCGCGTACAATTTCATGCCAACCATGCTTCAAATTATCTGCCGCTGTCGGGACGTCTGCAAAAAGACAAAGAAAAGATTCTGCGTGCTTTGGAGTCGGCCTTAACCGGAACCACAACTCTGGTTTCCGAGAAAATGCGGGCGTTGTAATGAAAAAAACCGATCTGAAAAATTTTAATCTCGAAGGTCTCATCCACTATGTTGAAAGTCTTGGTCAGCCGGCGTTTCGCGGTCGGCAGATCATGGCTTGGCTGTACCGCCCCGGCATTTTTGATTTTGATCAAATGACGGACATTGCCAAAAAATTCCGCGAAATATTAAAAGAAAACGCCTGTATTTCCAGATTTACCGCACCCATTGTCGAAAGATCGGAAGATGGCTGCGTCAAATTCGGGTTCCGTCTCGCCGACGGACATATCATCGAATCCGTCCTGATCCCCGAACCGGACAGGAACACCCTTTGCCTTTCTTCCCAAGTCGGGTGTGCAATGGAGTGCTCTTTCTGTCTTACCGGCACCATGGGGTTCATCCGCAATCTGACCCCAGCCGAGATGGTCAACCAGGTCTGTGCCGTAGGCGATTTCCTCCTCGAAGAGCCGGAGGATGCCCTGATCGGTCCCAGGGAGGTCACCAACCTGGTCTTCATGGGGATGGGAGAACCATTAAATAATCTTGACAATCTCCTGATCGCTCTTTCCATTCTGACGGAACCCAAAGGACTTGATTTAACCGGCAGAAAAATAACCGTTTCAACGTGCGGAATCGCCCCGAGGATGAAGCGGTTGGGGGAAAATTCAACCGTCAATCTGGCCATATCCCTGCATGCCGTGGACGATGAGACCCGAAACAGCCTGATGCCGGTCAACAAGCGCTATCCGCTGGATATCCTGCTCGAGGCATGCAGGACCTATCCAATGCCTAAAAGACGGCGGATAATGTTCGAATATATCCTGCTTAAAGATATCAACGATTCGGACGAACATGCCCGCGAACTTGCCCGGAAACTGAAAAATATTCCCTGCAAGATCAATATACTTCCGTACAACGAATCGCCCGGCTTGCCGTATAAAAGCCCCTCCTCCGAGCGCGTTCTCGCCTTTCAGAAAATCCTTCTCGACAAACACTATTCGGTTTTTATCCGCAACAGCCGTGGCTCCGATATTTCCGCCGCCTGCGGGCAACTCGCAGGCAAAAACTGCTGAAAAGCAAGGTCTTCCCATTGGCAATAAGGACGAAATTGCATGGTTAAACCTTCTCTTCAAGAGAGCGCTTTCGGTCGCGATCGTACTTTTCTCTGCGTTTGGCGGAAATTCCTTCTCCATTACAATTTTATTCCGCGCCCGTTCTGCATTGAACCTCTATTTTCTCGGAGACACAATCCATAAGACCCGCTGCTATGCGAAGTACCTCGCGTTCGGCACGAGAAAGTTCATTCTCCATGATATGAGCGAGCATCTCGCGTTGTTCGCGTACATCTTTTCTAAACACCTCAATACCGTCATTGGTGATCTCTAAAAGATTCTGACGGCGATCCTCATTGTTTTGACGGCGCACAATAAACATATCGTGCTCAAGATCCGCTATAAGACGGGTCAGAGATTGCGGTTTGACACGCAAATAGGCAGCCAATTCCGTCGCGGTGGCCTTTTGATTCCGATAAAGGTATCCAAGTGTTCCGAGTTTGCTCAAAGTCAATGTGGTCGTCGAGCGGCTGACTCGCATCACCCGGAAAAAATTCATAATGCTGTGGTGCAATAGGTTGGCGGTATCGATTGTGGTGGGAGGCGGAGTATCAATAGTTTTCATATTAATAAGTTAATCTTAGTATTATTTTCATGTCAACAAGAATCATTTTACTGAGAAACAAGGGATAAATTCTAACGAATATTTATATTTTATTATATACATACCATAGTTAAATAGTTTACATATAGGTTTGCTCTAAAATATTCCTGGACAACAGTCGTGTGACGGTTACAATAATTTATTAAGATATGTTTCATATATACCAAATCCAAAACAGACAGGAACAACCGTGGATAAGAAAAACACTCAAAAAAACCATAAATGGCCCCAGATACTGTCTATCACACCGCCTAAGCCTACTGCTCTCAGGGTCGCACAACTTCGGGCTGCCCATCAGATTATGGACAATCCTTTGATTTTTGACGATCCCTTTGCCTGTAAGATTTTGGGAGACGCGTGCCTTCCAGACGACCTTACCCGTTTTAATGAGCCTCTTTTCCGGGGGCTGCGGACATCCATTGTCGTACGCAGCAGATTTTGTGAAGACGAATGGCGTAAATCTTATCTGCTTGGCCTTCGCCAATATGTGGTCCTGGGGGCAGGTCTTGATACCTTTGCCTTTAGATACGGCCATCTCGACGGGATACGAATTTTCGAGGTAGATCTTCCCTCGACGCAAGCTTGGAAGACCGAGCATCTTCGGGCTGCAGAAATGCAACCGCCGTCTTCCCTGGTCTTTGTCCCTGTAGATTTTGAAACTTTCACATTGACCTCAAGTCTTGAAAAAGCCGGATTTCGAACCGACGCCCCTGCCTTTTTCGCCTGGCTTGGCGTTACAATGTATATAGATGAGGCATCAGTTGGCGACACTCTGCAATTTATCGCCTCTTGTGCCCGGCGAAGTGTTGTTCTGTTCGATTATTGTGTCGATCCGTCTCTGCTTTCGCCAAGAGAACTCAGAGGATACGAGACAATCTCAAAGAAGGTTGCCGAACAGGGAGAACCCTGGAAAACCTTCTTTGAACCGGGTGTTATGGTCCAGATGCTTCATTCCTTCGGATTTTCAAAAGTTGACGATTTCGGGCCGGAAGAGCTCAACAGACTCTATCTTGCGGAACGTACAGACGGTTTGAAGAAAAGCGGAGTGACGCGACTCATTCGGGCCGAGAAATGATGTCTTTTCCATTATTGATTGCAAAATGGCTTTAAATTAAGGTAAGATGAACATCTTCCTGTCGTGTTCATTGAGCATAAAACCCAATATTTTAAGTGTTCTCCGATCTGGATTCCGTAATATTCCGGAACCCCTCGATTAAGCGACCACTTGCAACCAACTCATTTTCAAGCTCTCGTGAAACGTTTTCAACTCATCATCATACTTTTGATTGTCGTCGCCGGCCTTGTTTTCGGAATTAAATACCTGACCAGAAAAAAGCCGGTGGCTGTAGTTGTACAGGATGTATCCACGGGCCTTGTGGAATACACAGTTTCCAATACCCGCGCCGGTTCGGTTAAAGCAAGGCATAGAGCCAAGTTGGCACCTGCCATCGGCGGACAGATCGACACCCTGAACGTGCGTAAGGGAGACAAAGTCAAAAAGGGTGAAATTTTGCTGACATTGTGGAATAACGACCTCAAGGCCGATGTCCAATTGGCTCAAGCCCAGTTGGAAGTAGCTGACGCCGCAGCGCGTGAAGCCTGTCTGCTTGCCGACAATTTGGAGCGTCAGGCCAAACGTCAGACACAGCTCCGGCAGGCCAACTCGACGTCCGAATCCAATTATGAAGATGCCGTTGCCGCGGCCAAAGCCAAAAGAGCTGCCTGCGTTGCCGCGGAAGCGCAGAAAGACGTCAGTGAGGCAAGGGTTGAAGAGGCAAAGGCAATGGTTGAAAAAACTATTCTAGCGGCTCCTTTCGACGGCATCGTAGCCGAAGTCAACGGCGAGGTCGGAGAGTATGCAACCCCCTCCCCCCCTGGTATTCCGACCCTCCCTGCTGTCGACCTGATCAACATGGATTCCTTATATGTTGCCGCCCCCATAGACGAGATTGACGCCTCACAGATCAAGCCCGGCATGGAAACCCGCATAACCCTCGACGCGTTTGCCAAAAAGGTTTTTAAGGGCAAAGTGAGAAGCATCTCTCCCTATGTGCTTGAACAGGCAAAACAGGCGCGTACGGTGGAAATCGAAGTCGATTTCACCGACCCTGCAAAAGAAGGCAATCTTCTGGTTGGCTACAGCGCCGATGTCGAAATCGTCATCGATTCGCGGAAGGATGTGATGAGAATACCCACCGAATCGGTGATGGAAGGCGGATACGTCTATGTCTATCACCCAGACGACAATTATATCGAACGCCGCAAAATAACCACAGGACTGAGCAACTGGCGTTTTACCCAGGTTGCTTCAGGTCTAAAAGACGGGGAAAAAGTCGTTACCACTGTCGACCGAGAAGGCTTGGCCGACGGCGTTAAGGCGACAATTGATAAAAAAGCCCAGGACACGAAGACAAAATGATTGAACTGCTCGATGTTAACAGAGTCTTTTCGGTCGGCGGTCAGGAGGTTCGGGCCATGGACCATATCTCCCTTACCATCAAATCCGGGGAATACCTCTCAATCATGGGCCCTTCCGGTTCGGGGAAATCAACTCTTCTTAATATAATCGGACTCCTCGACACACCCAACAGCGGAACATACATGCTGGAAGGCCGGGATGTCACCAGCCTTGAAGATCAGCAGCTTGCTGAAATACGCCGTAACAAAATAGGCTTCATTTTCCAGTTTTTCCATCTCATCCCCCGCCTCACAGCAATACAGAACATCGAGCTGCCTCTTGTTCTGGCGGGAATAGGGAAAAAACAGAGAAGTCTTGTCAGCTCACGACTTATTGAAGAATTCGGACTGAGTCACAGAAAAAATCATCGCCCCGACGAACTCTCTGGTGGTCAACGTCAACGCGTAGCCATCGCCAGGGCCGTCATAAACCAGCCGGCCGTACTCTTGGCCGATGAACCCACAGGCAATCTTGACCGCACCTCGGGGGCCGAGATCATCGACCTCATGGAAGGACTCAATGAAAAAGGCCAGACGCTGGTAGTGGTCACGCATGATCCGGAAATCGGCGAACGGGCGAACAGATGCATCCATGTCGTTGACGGCAGAATAATATCCGACACCGCCAAAAGCTGAAAATCATGCGCCCTCTCGATACAATTGGGTTTTCAATGATCAATCTTGGCAGCAACAAGGTACGGACCGGTCTCATGTTGCTGGCCATGAGCATCGGCGTTGCCGCCGTTGTACTGCTTACGGGTATAGGCAATGGAGCTCGATTGTATATTGTGGATCAATTTTCTTCTTTGGGCACGAACCTGGTCATCATTATTCCGGGGCGTACGGAAACAGCCTCCAACACCCCCGCCACCCTGGTCGGCGAGACCCCAAGGGAGCTGACCCTCAGCGATATGAAGGTTTTGCAGAAGGGGGATATGGTCAAACGTATTTCACCACTCATAATCGGAGAATTGAATGCCGACAGAAAGGGCAAGGAACGCGAAGTTCCGGTTCTCGGTTCCACAAGTTCCCTGCTGGAAGTATACCATCTCAAGCTCGGCAGCGGGTCTTTTCTCCCAGAAGAGGATCCGGACATTGCCCGACCCGTCTGTGTCATCGGAAGCAAAGTGTACAGCGAACTTTTCGGCCAACAGCCGGCCATCGGCGAATTGATGAGACTGGGAGGCTTTCGCTGCCGGGTTATCGGTCTTCTCGGCTCCCAAGGGCGATCACTCGGCTTCGACACCCAGGAACTTGTGGTTGTCCCCGTAGCATTTGCCCAAATGCTGTTTAATAAAGAAGGCCTGTTTCGTATCCTCATCGAGGCCAAGGACCAAGGTTCGCTTCCCCGTTTGAAAAATTACATCACTCGAACTATTGAAAAACTCCACTACGGCGAGAATGACGTCACCATCATTACCCAGGATTCTGTCTTGAAGACATTTGACAAGATTTTCAATGTTCTCACCTTGACCGTTGGCGGTATTGCCGCAATCAGCCTGTTTGTCGCCGGAATCCTGATTATGAACGTCATGCTGATGTCGGTTGCCCAGCGAACCGCCGAGATCGGCCTGTGCAAAGCCTTAGGCGCCAGCAACATCCAGATTATGGCCCTTCTGGTTACCGAAGCCCTGCTGCTCTCGACGCTTGGAGGCCTCATGGGAATGTTGCTCGGTTTCTTCGGATCTTGGGTTACGGTGCAATTTTATCCGACCCTTCAGACCACACCGCCACTCTGGGCGGTTGCGGCATCGATGGGAACAGCCTTATGCACAGGCTTCATCTTTTCTCTTCTGCCCGCCCGGCGGGCTGCAAGACTCGACCCGATTCAAGCTCTGGCAAAGCATTGAGGGAGCTGTGTCATGGAACTTTTCGATCATGTACAATTTATCAGCACATCCATCCGCTCCAAGAGGATGCAGTCTTTTCTTACGGGCTTGGGGATTGCCGTCGGAATCGGCATGGTTATCCTTCTGACCTCCATGGGAGAAGGACTTCAGCGTTTTGTCCTGGCGGAGTTCACCCAATTCGGCACCAATCTGATCGCCATCAACCCCGGAAAGGTCACGACCATGGGCACCTCTCTTGGTATCCTCGGGTCGGAACGGCTGCTCACATTAGACGATTGCGCCGCGCTCAGGCAGATTCCGCAGGTTGAAGCGGCTGTGCCGATGACTCAGGGAAATGCCGAAGTCAAGGCGGGCGACCGGACCAGGCGTATCACAATTTACGGAGTTGGCCCCGAGATGGATACGGCCTTTCGCATGCGGGTCTCAAGCGGCCGCTTCCTTCCGCCCGACGACCCGCGAACGGCACGGGCCTTTGTGGTTCTCGGCCATAAAGTACGGCAGGAACTTTTCCCGAACGTCGACCCGTTGGGGCAACGAGTATTGGTTGGAAACATTCCATGCCGGGTCATTGGCGTGATGGAGCCGAAAGGGCAGATCCTCGGCTTCGATATGGACGATACCGTCTATATCCCGGCAATGAGAGCGCTGGATCTTTTCAACCGCGACGGTCTGATGGAAATTGATATTCTCTACCGGCAGGGAAGTACCGCCAAAGAAGTGGTTGCGGCTATCAAAAGAGTCCTTGTCAATCGTCACGGGCAGGAAGACTTCACCATCACGACCCAGCAGCAGATGCTTGATGTCTTAGGCGACGTACTCGGCATGTTGACGGTGGCCGTGGGCGCCCTGGGTGGGATTTCGCTTTTGGTGGGCAGCGTCGGCATCTTTACGATCATGACCATCGCCGTCCGGGAAAGGACCGGTGAAATCGGCCTGCTCCGTGCCCTGGGAGCGACTCGAAATCACATCCTGCTCCTTTTCCTGTTGGAAGGAACGGTTCTTGCGGGTCTCGGAGGGACGGCCGGACTCATACTCGGCATTTGCCTCGGTTGGCTGATCCATGTCTTTGTCCCTCTGCTTCCGGTCCACACGCCTTGGACGTTTGTGGTTCTGGCAGAACTCCTCTCCACGGGTATCGGCATACTCGCCGGAATCATGCCGGCCCGTCAGGCCGCTCGGCTTGACCCGTTGGAAGCTCTGCGTTCCGAATAATTCCCGGATCTCCGCTGGTGGCTTTCAAACGCAGGCGGAATGGTCCTTGGTTTCAAGATAGGCGTTGAGCCGCTCCTGATCGCTTCGGCATATCTGTGTATTGGAGAGGGTGGAGATAATCAGGACAAGCTCCGACTGCAGTAAAGGACTCAGGTCTTTTCTAAGGGAATAATACATCCAAACTCCGCCCCGCCTGTCCTGCAGCCAGCCGTTTTTCTTCAAATAAGCCAGATGACGGGAAACCGTCGATTGCTTCATGTCAAGGGCATGCATCAAGTCGCAGACACAGAGTTCCGCCCTGCCCTGCAGAAGCAGCAGGAGCCGAAGACGTGTTTCATCAGCCAGGGATTTAAAGATGTCGACGGTAGTTCTCACGTCTTTTTTTTACCGTAAGTCTCGATCGGAGTCAATTCTGATTTTTTTCAATGAAAAAAACTGCCCATGCAGATCTATTTCTATATTAAAATTTTATTAAAAACTGATTTTATAAGATAATGTAAACGATAATCCAGTTGACATATTCGTCTAGGCGGATTAATTATTCGCTCAATGGCAATCTAATAGACAGTAGTATTTTCTCCTGTATCAAACCACCTATTCCATTAAAACGCCATGCCCGACTCTACCAAAAAACTTTCGTTTATTGACAGGTTTCTCACCCTGTGGATCTTTGCCGCCATGTTTGCCGGTGTTCTCGGCGGCTACTTTTTCCCCAAAATTCCAGATGTCATCAATAGCTTTCAGGTTGGAACCACGAATATCCCCATTGCCATCGGCCTGATCATGATGATGTATCCGCCTCTTGCTAAGGTAAAGTACGAAGAACTCGGGCAGGTCTTTAAGAACGGGAAAGTATTGCTGCTCTCTTTGGTTCAGAATTGGGTAATCGGCCCTATCTTCATGTTTCTTTTAGCGATCACCTTCCTTTCGGGTCATCACGAATATATGGTCGGTCTTATTCTCATCGGCTTGGCCCGCTGTATCGCTATGGTCATCGTCTGGAACGATCTGGCCGACGGCGATAACGAATACTGTGCAGGTCTCGTCGCCTTCAACTCCATCTTCCAGGTCTTGTTCTTCTCCATCTATGCCTGGATATTTATAACCGTCGTACCACGCTGGTTCGGTCTTGCCGGAGCGGTCGTCGACGTCTCGATCGGCGAAATTGCGAAATCCGTCTTCATTTACCTCGGCATCCCTTTCCTGGCCGGGATGGCCAGTCGGTTTATCGGTCTAAAGACCAAGGGACGGCAATGGTACGAGGAGGTCTTTATCCCGAAAATCAGTCCATTGACCCTGATTTTCCTTCTCTTCACCATCCTGGTGATGTTTTCGTTAAAGGGAGAATATATCGTCCAGCTCCCCCTGGACGTTCTGCGCATCGCCCTGCCCTTGACCATCTACTTTCTGGTCATGTTCGCCGTTTCGTTTTATCTTTCCGCCAAGGTCGGAGCGACGTACGAACAGACAGCCACATTGAGCTTCACCGCGGCCTCGAATAATTTCGAACTGGCCATAGCCGTTGCCATTGCTGTCTTCGGCATCAACTCCGGCGAGGCTTTTGCAGCCGTCATCGGCCCTTTGGTAGAGGTCCCTGTGTTGATCTCACTGGTCAATGTGGCCCTTCGGTTGAAAGCACGTTATTTCCCATATACATACCGAAGTGTCTCCGGAGTTTGCCATGTACGAGTAAAGGAAAACGGCTAATAAGTTTGCCGGATGTTTTTCGGCAAACTTATACTTGTATAGGAGGATCATACTATGCTGCTCACTGGATATACCCTTGAAATATTTCGGTCAAAGTGCAATTCCGAAGCCAAAACTCTGCATTGCTTCGCCCATCTCAACGATGATGTCTCAGCCGCCCTCCCCTACCTCAATGCCCATCTCGGCGGATTCACCTACTCGAAAGAAGGCCCTTCCCTGACGCTGAAAAACTCAGGGAAACTCATTACGGTTCACCCGAAAAAAATTGCCGTCAACGCGTTGCAGGACGAGGAGCAGGCGGAAAAAATCGTTGCCTGGCTGCAGCGGGAGATCAACACGGTATGGGAGCTGCGGGCTGAGATCGAGCCCTGCTATGAGAGTGCCAAGCAACCGAGTTTGATTGAAGTCCTGAAGCTCTTACCTAGAACCAACTGCCGCGAATGCAACGAGCCGACATGCATGGTCTTTGCCACCCGGGTTATCGAAGGGGTCAAGGACCACACCAATTGCCCGCCGCTGGCAGATGATAAACGACAGACTCTTGCCGTATATCTTTCCCAATTTCAATTTTACTGATACTCATGTTGTCGACGCTCAACTCCGTCTCATCCGGCGCGGTAGTTTGTCGTGATAGTTGTCTCTGAGAAATGCAGTAAATTCCTTTACGGCCGTAAGACGCCCCCGGCTATACTCTTTGGATTCGGTTGAGTCAAAAGAGTCTTTGCTCTGCGCTTCCAGCTCCTGTTTCCTCTCGCTAAGCATCTGGTAGAGGTCGAGGAGATAATTGTAGACCATACACTCCTCCGTTTAATAGTAAGTGAAATTTTTCAGATCGATGTTCTCCTTCAGGTACTCGCGAATCCTGTACAACTCATCGAGTTGTCCTTGATAAAAAGAAGATTTTTCGTTCTTCTCGGCAACTGCCTTCCGGGCTTCGGTTATTTTTTGGGTGAGATAGTTGTGGATCTCCACTGAAAATTCGTTGGGCATCGTTTTTTTGTGGTAATCAATAATCTTTTCTTTGCATAGCATCTTTTTCCATCCGCCGGACGGAAAAACCATTTATCAGGCCTGGTAGATGGTATCGGCAATGTCGGTCAATTGTGCCTGAATTCCATTCAGCGCAAAGAGCGCGTTGATGGCACAAAGCTGGGTAGCACTGTCGATTAAGATATCGGCACTGACGCTTTTGTCAAGTAACGTATACCCGCTGCCTCGAAGAAGTTCCCGGGCTTCATCATACCTATCGACAGCGAAGCCCTGAATTGAAAAATCCTCCATATAAAAATCAGGCAGTTCATAACATTCCAGAAATGCCGCCTTGGACCTGCAGTCATCGGGAATCAGGGTAATTCGAGCCATTGATTTCTCCTTTTAAATAGCTATTGATACTTAAGGCTACCTTGAAAAATTCGATTTTTCGTTCAAATTCATGGCGCGTGAGAGAATTTTCCGGAGGCATACAGAATATTCCGAGAATAAAATTTTTTCCGCAATGCCGACATTGGGCGAAAGGGCAATTTTACAAGATGGCCTTATATATTTCTTTTCATTTATCCAAGAGGGGAGGAAAAAGTGAACCATGAACACAAAAAGTGTTTTCAAAAAGTTTCGCAGAAAAATGTCTGCGGACACAGCCCCCATGATTCCACCCACAGCAATTGGCGTTTTGCCCACAGCGCGAACCTGTGTCCTGCTCTTTATCGCTATGGCCGCTGCTGCCTGCACGTCCACGCATCAGTTGGCAAAAGAGGTGGGAAACAGTCCCCCGGCAGTCAGTTATGACTTTACCAGCGATGAGGGTCTCGTTGAAGCCAACGCCAAGGCCCGAGTCTATTGCCACCAGTATAATTCTTTTCCGAGCATGATGGGATCCATCACCGCGGGCTCGGACGATGCCAAAAGAGTGACCTTCATGTGCGTAAAAGTTACCCCGATTGTGCCGTCAATAACATCTTTTACAGCCACGCCAAGGGGGTACGCCTACCACTCCGACGCGGAGCTTATACAAGCGGTACAGTCGGCTGATGCGTATTGCGAGCAATTAGGCCAGACCTCATGGATCCGCCTCACTATCTCTCCTGATGGCGTCAACGTTTTGACATTTCAGTGTGTTCCACGATGATCCGGCAGCAATGCATTCTCAAGAGGAAATGCCCAAGAGTCCCATGGAATCCCTGCTGATACAACGAGGTTCTCTTGACAGAACACCACAATGCAGTACTTTTATGGTGTAAAACCGGTTTGCTTGCTACACACTCGTTCAAGGAGGTAACTTATCATGGCATACTATCTCGTCTCAGCAAAACCCAAACCTGACCGAGTGAGGGATCTATTTGAAAATCTGCGCAAGGAGAAGTACAGAAAGATACGCCCTTTCGGCCGGGCCATGACGTATTCTCTGGAAAACGCCCGCATTCGTCAAGACGGATACGCCACATGGGAGGAAGAAGACTACTGCAGACCGCCGCTGGCGCAGGAAAGATCTGCGGCTCTGGATGAATTTTTCGAAGAGTTGAAAGTGGAGAGGGTTAATGAAGGAGCCGGCTGGCAAAAAATAAATGATCTTCCTCGACTTTTTCCAGAACTCTGAGATCAGGTACCTGGTAATTTTTTCTGGGTAATAAATATCCGACCCGTCTCAATGCCTGGGAAAAATTGTCCACCCTGAAAATTCGAGGGCCGCCATTTTTCGATTAATAATATGTTTTTCTACTGTTATTCAAGGATGATACATTCAGGCATCAATGGTGGCATGGATATTGAAAGTATAAGCTTACAACAAGCTATGGTTTGAAATAGCTTTCTTCTCCTCCCCTAAAAAACGTCTGCCGGAATTCAGGCAGACGTTTTTTTTTACCTACACCTTGAAACGAATATTGAGGATATCGCCGTCAACGACGATATAGTCCTTACCCTGAAGATACATCTTGCCTGCCTTTTTCAGCTCCGCTTCGCTACCGTATTCGATCAGCTCATCATATTTCATCAGTTCGGCCCGGATAAAACCCCGTTGCAGATCGGAATGAATGACCCCTGCGGCCACCGGAGCCGGGCTGTCCTTTCTCACCAGCCATTGCCTGACCTCGTCTTTACCGACTGTGAAAAACGAAACCAGCCCGAGAGCTTTCAGGCACAGTCCGGCCAAAACACCGAGCGCCGGTTCCTCGATGCCGAGATCCTGCATGAATTCCTGTCTTTCCTCTTCACTATCCAACAGTATGATTTCCGATTCAACCTTAGCGCAGACCAACATGGTTTCTATCTTATCCCTTTGGCATCGCTGTGAAATTTGTTCGAGGAGAGATGTATCGTTCAGTTGCTCTTCACCGATGTTAAAGGCAAGGACAAGCTCTTTTCTGGTGATAAAGGGATAGCTGCGGATGAGCAGATCTTCGTCTTCGCTTAACTCAAAGAGACGAAGCGGCTTTTCTTCTTCCAGATGGGCCTGCATTCTATGCATGAGCTCGAGCTCTTTGGCCTGTTTGTCATCCTTGATCTTTTTAAGGGCGGTTTCAAGCCGCTCGATCCGTTTTTCGACGAAAATCTGGTCATGCATCAGCAGCTCGCCGTTGACCATATCCATATCCCTGATCGGATCGACGGAACCTGCTGCATGATAGACCGCATCGTCCTCAAAGGCGCGAACGACATGACATAACGCATCGACATCGGCGATATCTTTAAATATATCACCCTTGGCGATATTTTCCTGCTCCATTTTCGGCAACAGCATCAAATCGACTCGAGCCCGAGCTTCCTTTTTCGGAGCGTACATCTCGACCAACCGGTCAAAACGCCGGTCGTATATCTCTGCGGTACCGGGAATCGGTTTGGCAGTACCTGCCTGTTCATGGAGTTCATTGCCGGTGAGTACTTGAAACAACGTCTTTTTGCCGGTCTGCGGCAAGCCGATAATCCCAACTTTCATGGCTTTTTGTGTGTTCCTCGTTTATAAAGTGCAATTCCGGCCGGAAGTGCACTGGTTGCCCCCTGACGGATAGAATAAAGGTTTCTGACCTGTGTGCAAGACGACAGATACCATGGGAATGGTTTGTCCGGCAAGCAATTCTTAAAAATTGGCTGCATGTGGAGTTCGGGGAAATAAGTTGCTACAATGTTCCTGATCGGCTAGCATATTCACAACTTGAGTACAAGGATATAAAAAGAATACCATTTTTACAAACAATAAAAATAGGTTGTACACTTTGCCGGACTGTTTCTCAAACAGGTTTGTATTGAAATCCAAGGAGAATACGAGATGAAATTTTTTAAAATTCTGTTTGTTGCCGTGACCGCCCTGGCGATCAGCAGCACCATTGCCGCAGCCAAAGACTTGAAGGTGGGGTTTATCTATGTCTCACCTGTGGGCGACGCTGGATGGTCCTATTCGCACGACTTAGCGCGAAAAGCCATCGAAAAGATGCCCGGTGTAACCACCTCGTACGTGGAGGATGTCAAAGAGGGTCCGGATGCGGAACGGGTCATGACCAACATGGCACGAAAGGGATATGGGCTCATCTTTGCCACCAGTTACGGTTTCATGGACTCAACGCTAAAGGTTGCGAAAAAATACCCGGATACCATTTTCATGCACTGTTCCGGATTCAAAACCGCCAAAAACATGGGCAATTATTTCGGGCGGATGTATCAGGCGCGTTATCTCACCGGAATCGTCGCCGGCAAGATGACTAAATCCAACACCATCGGCTATGTTGCAGCCTTCCCGATTCCCGAAGTAATTCGAGGCATTAATGCGTTCGCCCTTGGAGTGCAGTCGGTCAACCCGAAAGCCACCGTTCGCGTGGTATGGACAAAGACCTGGTATGATCCTGCCACCGAAAAAGAGGCGGCCAAATCGCTGCTGGATGTCGGTGCCGATGTCATCACCCAACACCAGGATTCTCCGGGGCCCCAGGAAGCTGCAGAAGAAAAAGGCGTCTATTCCATAGGCTACAATTCTGACATGTCTTCATTTGCCCCAAAGGCTCAGTTGACGGCTGCAATCTGGAATTGGATCCCCTATTATGAAAAGGTGGTGAAAAGTGTTGAAAACGGTACATGGAAATCGAGTTCCGATTGGCCGGGAATCGGCGAAGGAATTGTCGGCCTTGCACCGTTCGGGAAAATGGTTCCCCAGGCTTTGCGTGATGAAGTAGCGGCAGCTAAAGCTGATATTATTGCTGGAAAAATAAAGGTTTTTGCCGGCCCCATAGATGATCAGAAGGGCGCGGTCAAAATCGCCGCGGGTGCAGTGGCAACCGACAAACAGCTTCTTGGGATGACCTGGTTTGTAAAAGGCGTGGTTGGAACCACCGAATAAAACATACTTTAGATTCCGACAGCTACTTCTTGACTCTTCGATGCCTCGACTGCGGATTATTAAAAGACAGGCGCCCCTTGGCTGGCAATCCTGTTTTGTTATCCTGGCTGCCATTGGCCTGTCTTTGTGTCTCAGTGCCGTTTTGCTTGGTTTACGGGGCACTCCGCCGATTGCCGGGATTGTCGCCTTGTTCAAAGGCGCATTCGGCTCCGGCTATGCCGTTGAAGACAGTCTTGTCAAAGCCATCCCCATTTTTCTCTGCTCTCTTGGGGTGGCCATCGCGTTCAGGTTGCAGATCTGGAACATCGGCGCCGAAGGCCAATTCGCTCTCGGGGCAATCGGCGCAACATGGGTGGCTATGTCTTTTCCGGACTGGCCTTGGTATGCCCTGCAACCGGCAATGGTTGCCATGGCTGTGCTGGCCGGCAGCGCATGGGGTGTTGTCCCGGCGATTCTAAGACAAAGGCTGCGGACCAACGAGATCATCGTTACCCTGATGATGAATTACATCGCCATTCTGTTTCTCGATTATCTTGTTTACGGCGTATGGAAGGATCCCACGAGTTTTGGCTTTCCGATGACACCGGAATTCTCGCCGCCGGCCATTGTCGGCAAGATCGGTGCAAGCCATGTGAGCTGGGGACTTATCCACTGTCTGCTGCTCGGAGTGGCGGTCTGGATCTTTTTCAGGTTCACAAAAGTCGGCTTTGAGATCAAGGCCGGCGGTGACAGCGTAAGAGCAGCAAAGTATGCCGGTTTGCCCTACGATCGTCTTGTCATGCTTGTCATGGCGCTGAGTGGAGGACTGGCCGGTTGGGCAGGCTTTCTTGAGGCATCGTCAACCATTAACCGGCTGCAGCCGAGTATTATGGTGGGATATGGATATACCGCCATCGTTGTTGCCTGGCTTGCCCGCCTCAACCCGCTAAGCATCGGAATTGCAGCATTTCTCCTGGCAGGTCTTCGAGTAGGAGTCGAAAATCTGCAACTCGATCTGCAGGTACCCGCTGCTTTTGGTAACATAGTTGAAGGGTTGCTCCTGCTTGCTGTGCTGGCTTCCGGTTTGTTTAGCTATTATCGGCTGGCTCTGGTGAGGAAAAATGACAATTGATGTCCTCATTCCCCTGTTGGCGGCAACCGTTCAGTCCGGGACTCCGATCCTTTATGCCACACTCGGGGAAATCATCACTGAGAAATCGGGTGTACTCAACCTTGGCGTCGAAGGAGTGATGATCATCGGCGCACTGACCGGTTTTCTCGTGGCCAGGGTTACCGACAACCCCTATCTCGCTTTTGCGGCGGCTGGTTTGGCAGGGACCCTTCTGGCTTTTCTCCACGGCGTCGTTTGTCTCTGGTTCCAAGGCAATCAGGTGGTGAGTGGCCTTGCCCTCACCATACTCGGGACCGGCCTTGCAAATTATCTTGGAACCTCCTTCGTCGGACAATCCACACCGGGATTTACTCCAGTCTCTCTTCCGCTGCTGTCTAAAATTCCTTTTCTGGGCGCTGTCTTTTTCAATCAGGATCCTCTTGTATATCTCACCTACATCCTTCCTGCTCTCATCGGTCTGTTCCTCTACTCCAGCCGTTGGGGGTTAGGATTGCGTGCTGCAGGAGAGCACCCTGCGGCCGCAACCGCAGGAGGGTTGAATGTTGTGATATATCGCTGGGCGGGAATCCTGGCAGGAGGCTTCTTCATGGGCCTCGGCGGAGCCTATCTTTCCCTTGCCTACACACACATTTGGACAAACAATATAACTGCGGGGCGGGGCTGGATAGCCGTGGCTCTCGTTATTTTTGCCTTCTGGCGACCGGGACGGGCGATGTTCGGGGCCTATCTGTTCGGCGGCATCATGGCACTGCAGCTGCATATGCAGGCCGCCGGGACAACTTTGCCGTCGTCGCTTCTGTTGATGCTTCCCTATGCGCTGACCATCATTGTTTTGATTCTGTCGTCCTGGAGACGTGGAGCAAACGAGGCACCTGCCGCCTTGGGAATCAATGTTGAGCCCGGTGACTGAAAGACGCACAACGTATCGTGTATCGTGCGAAGAGATACCTATCGACTGCGAGGATGTTATGTCAAATACGTCAAACTACAAAAAAACCTACCCTATCTCCTGGGAGCAATTGCACAGGGACTCCAAAGCGTTGGCCTGGCGGTTGCTTAATCTTGATTATTTCAAAGGGATTATTGCCATAACTCGGGGAGGGATGGTTCCAGCGGCTATCATTGCCAGGGAGCTTGATATCCATCTCGTTGACACCATTTGTATAACGAGCTACGACTGGAAAGACAAAAAAGGCGAGGCCGAGCTGCTGAAAGGTTTTTCCGGCGACGGCGAAGGCTGGCTGTTGATCGACGACCTGGTCGATACCGGCAGGACGGCGAAAATAGTCCGTGAACTGGTGCCGAAAGCGCATTTTGCCACAATCTATGCCAAACCAGCCGGAAGGCCGCTTGTCGACACCTATATTACCGAAGTAAGTCAAGATACATGGATCCTGTTCCCATGGGATACCGAGTCACAATTTGCCGCTCCGCTGATCGGCAGGGAAAGACCGATGCCATGACCTCTTCTCCTCCACCCCGCATACGACTGGAGAAAATTTCAAAATCCTTTGGCAAGGTCATGGCAAACAAGGATATCTGCCTTGAGATCATCCCCGGTGAAGTGCTTGCCTTGCTGGGTGAAAACGGTGCTGGAAAATCGACACTGATGTCGATTTTAGCCGGACAGATCCAGCCCACCGGCGGCTCTATTTTTTTTGATGAGCAACCGGTGGTACTGTCCTCAACGGAAAAAGCGATACAAGCCGGAATCGGAATGGTGTACCAGCATTTCAAGCTGGTGGAAGCCATGACCGTTGCCGAAAACATATTTATCGGCCAACAGGGCGGTTTTTGGCTTCGAGCGGCAAGGATGCGTCGAGAAGTCCGCGACCTTACCGGGCAGTACGGCATGAAAATCGATCCTGACGTACGGGTTGGCGAACTGTCCATGGGGGAAAAACAGCAGGTAGAGATCTTGAAACTCCTGCACCGTAAAAGCAGCGTCCTGATCTTTGACGAGCCGACGGCAGTGCTGACTCCGGATGAGGCCACGAATCTGTTTGCCGCCATGCGCCGCATGATTCAACAAGGCAAATCCATAGTTTTTATCAGCCACAAACTTGAAGAAGTGATGGCCGTGGCGGACAAAATAGCAATTTTACGCCGCGGAGAAATCGTTGATCAAGTTGCTGCAAGCAACGTTGCATCAACTTCAGAACTTGCCCAGCGGATGGTGGGACGGCAGGTTCTGTTGCAGGTCAACCGGGAACCGATGGAAGCCCGCCAGATTATCTTGAAGATAGAGAACCTCACGGAAAGACGGCTGCAATCCATTGATCTGGAGCTGCGGCAGGGGGAAATCCTCGGCCTGGTAGGCGTTGCCGGTAACGGTCAGCGTCCGTTGGTGGAAACTATCTGCGGACTTCACCGCCCTCCCGCCGGCGCGGTGCGTATCCTCGGGATGGATTGGAGTAAATTCTTCCGCAGCCGCACCTGGGACCAGGCCCTCAGTTATATTCCGGAAGACCGCCAGGGTCTCGCCACATGCCCCGGACTCAGTCTGCTCGACAATTTCCTGCTTACCACCAGAGGCGGATTTGTCCGTGGTCCTTGGCTGCAACGTGAGCAGGCGCGAGAAAAAGCCGAGAGATTGATCGAAAAATTCGATATTCGCCCGCCCGACCTGGAAACGCTGGCCTGGCAGCTTTCCGGCGGCAATCTGCAGAAGATGGTCCTTGCCCGCGAATTTTATCGAAAACCGCGGTTGATTGTGGCAGAGCAGCCAACCCAGGGACTCGATATTTCGGCGGCAGAAGATGTTTGGAACCTTTTATTAAAAGCCAGAGAACAGGCCGGGATTCTCCTCGTCACAGGGGATCTCTCGGAAGCGCTGACACTCTCGGACAGAATTGCCGTGATGTTCAACGGCACCATCGTCGATTGTTTTCCTGCTGAAGACGAAGAACGCGTCGCCGCCATTCCGCAAATGATGGCAGGGATTGTGCCGGCTGAGCGTACCTATATCGTGCAATATCACCAATAGTTCGTGCTCAAGACTAACGGGAAGTCCGGGTAATAGTCACCCTCTGGAGGCGAGTGTTTTTGGTGCGTTTCCAAGTTTTCCGGGCCAGCACCTGCCCTGTCCTTCCGAATTGTCGAGATGGCAGGCACCGTTTATATCGCTTCGTTCAATCTGAAGGGTTGTATGGTGGATATGAAACCTGTGACGCAGGTCATCTGCTGTATTATGCAAAAATTCATCGCTGCCGCCTGATTCCATGACCAAATGAGCTGTAAGGATATTTTCCGTCGTACTTGCAGCCCAAATATGAAGATCGTGGACGCATTGCACTCCAGCAAGTCCCGCCAGATACTTAAGAACCGACTCCGGATCTATTTGAGTCGGAACTCCGGCCATGGTGAGGTGCAGAGAATCTCTCAACAAACCCCAACCGGAAAGAATGATAACAAATGCAATGCCAATGGAAACGAGAGGATCCAATATATTCCAACCTGTCGCCGCAATGATCAAGCCCGTTACCACAACTCCAGCTGAAACGGCTGCGTCGGCAGCCATATGAAGAAAGGCTCCCTTGATATTGAGATCGTCCTTTTTTCCCGATATAAACAACAAGGCAGTGGCAGTGTTGACGATCACTCCGATGGCGGCGACAACTGTAATGGTCGTACCGTTAATCACGGAGGGAGTGCGCAATCTGTCTATTGATTCCCATATTATGACACCCACCGCGACATAGAGAAATAATGCACTGCAGAGGGAAACAAGGATTGTCCCCTTCTTAAAACCGAACGTATGACGAGCTGTTGCGGCTCTCCTTGCCAAAATCATTGCCGCCCACGCCAGCAACAACGTCAGGACATCGCTCAGATTATGCCCTGCATCTGCGACCAATGCCAAAGAATGGGAAAGTATCCCGTAGCCTCCTTCGACAAAGACAAAGACAAGGTTCAATACCGTTCCGATGGCAAAAGCTTTGTCAAAAGATCCGGAAACGTGATGATGGGCGTGGTCATGAGCCATTCATAATCACCGTACATGTCGTTTTAATGCCCTCTTCCAGGCTGACTTCCTTTATTTGGCAATAAATCGCGATGCAGGTTTTGTCAATGCAGGTCAGAACTCATGATTTTCACCAAGTAAGAATTCGGGCAATGTTTCCACAAATACTCGAATCTCATCTCGAACCCGGCGATAGCAGTCATATTGAGCTTCCAGGCCTTCTCCTTGCGCTGCCAGGATCTTCGCTTCAGTCGGTGGGTCCATAAAACCGGCATGCAGGATCTTTTTTGCACCTGGAAAAAACGGACAGGTTTCGCGGGCATTATCGCACACGGTAATGACCGCATCGAAATCCATATCTTTCAACGTGTCGACATGCTTTGACGTTTGCCCGGATATATCGACCCCGGCCTCTGCCATAACTTTCACTGCTATCTCGTTGAGACCATGCACTTCGATACCTGCCGAATAGGCGTCGATCACCTCATTTTTCAATGCCCGTGCCCATCCTTCCGCCATCTGACTGCGACAGGAATTGCCCGTGCAAAGAAAAAGCACCTTGGATTTGGAATTCACAGTCATTTTCTCTATCGGTTGTTGATCGTTAAAGAGAAGGTTTCTCCTTGTTGGCTGTCCTACTACAACAACGGATATAACTTTATGGACATCGGCAGCCCCGAAACCCGGAAAAGCCCGATTGATGTTGAGAAATGACGCGCGCCGGCAACCGGGTTAAAACAATATTAGTATCTTCCTGAAAAATTAAAATATTTTTAAGAAGCTATTTGATTATGGTTTCTGTTTCATTATCGGCAAACGGTCGTCGGCTGACAAACCGGTAAGCTGATGTGTCAAAGGAAAATCCTTGCGAAATCCGATGGAAAAAGATAGCTTGTCCATGAAATAGCATTGGAAACCAAAAGGTTGAGTGCTACAAAAAACACTATCTGGGTTTGTGGGATATACGATACAGCTTATGCCGAAAAAACTCTGGTTCAAAGGCTTCCTCCTTATTCTTGCGGTAATAACCGTCTGTTCCCTCGCCTTCTCTCTGACTGCCATACCGCTTACCAGAAAAATGACATATCAGATGTCGGAACAATCTGCCCTTGCGGCCCTAAACCGGGTCAACGACCTGGTGGCCTCGACGTATCAAGAAATAGAATCCTACCGGCGAAACGCCCTTGAAGAAAAAAAACGTGAGCTGCGCAATATTTCAAATGTCGGAGGTTGTTTCATCAGTTTACAATATGAGAATGCACAGAATGGTGTGATTTCAGAGGCCGAAGCAAAAAAACGGGCCATTGAGGGCATGCGAAAATTGCGATACGGCAATGATGACTATCTTTGGATATCAGATTTCAATTCAGTGCTCATCTCTCATCCGGACCCGAAGCTTTTTAATGCCGATTTCTCCCGTATACGAGATGTGAAAGGCAACCTTATCGTACCGCCCATGGTCTCTGTTGCAAGGGAACAGGGACAAGGCTTCACCTCGTATTGGTGGAACAGACTCGGCCGTACAAAACCCTCCGAGAAACTCACTTTTTCAAAACTATTCAAACCGTGGCACTGGGTCTACGGCACGGGTGTGTATATCGATGATATTACCGACGAGGTCAACCTTCGCCGCCAGGCGCTGATAGACAGGCTTCGTACCCTCATGAGCCGAATAACAATCGCACGCACGGGGTACATGTTCATATTCGATGACAAAATGAATATGATCATACATCCGAATCGGGAACTTGAAGGAAAAAACTTTTCCCAAATTCCTGATCCGAGTACCGGCAAACCCTTGGTCGATGAGATGATGAAGGCAGAAAAAAAAGGTAAACCGCAGGTTTATCTCTGGGATAAACCCTCCGACCCGGGCCACTATGTCTATAAAAAAATCAGTTGGATGCGGTATTACCCCGGGTTCAAGTGGTATATCGTCTCCTCTGTGTATACGGACGATCTCTTTCATCAATCCCAAAGGCTCACCCGGCACCTGATACTTATCTCCGCCGTTGCTTTTCTGGTCTCACTTGCCCTGGGAACCTTTGTCATTAAACGATTTCTGCGTCCAATTGAGCACCTTTCCGCCGTCGCTCAAAAAATTCGTCATGGCGAAGGCAAACTCAGAAGCAAGTTGGTGAGGAACGATGAGCTGGGCGTATTAAGCAGGGAATTCGATCATATGCTCGACACCTTGGACGATATGATCGAAAATCTCGATGAAAAGGTACGAAAAAAAACGCGGCAACTATCCCGGCAATATGAGGAGCTGGAATTTGCCAACCGGGAGATTAAGGAATCATTCCATTATGCGCGGCGCATTCAGCAAGCCATTCTTCCCGGACGAGATAGTCTTCCTTCATCCATCAAAGACCACTTTGTCATCTGGAAGCCCAAAGACATAATCGGCGGCGATATTTTCTGGGTCCACCATCTCGGATCCGGTTTTATAGCAGCGGTTATCGATTGTACAGGCCATGGTGTTCCTGGAGCCACGATGACAATGATAGCAAATATGGCACTCAACCGCACCGTCCAGGATATCGGCGTACACGATCCCGCAGCAATACTCAAGTCACTCAACCATCTTGTACGCATCACTCTCGGACAGCACAGCCCTGACTCACCCACCAATGACGGACTGGACATTGGTCTGTGCCTGGTGAATTCTCAGGAAAGGACCCTCGCCTTTTCCGGTGCCCGTATCGGATTGTTTCTTCTGCAAAACGGCAGTTTGGAAGAGGTACCAGGTGACCGGCGGTCCATCGGTTACAAAAGTTCCGACCCGGATTATACGTTCACGGCCCATCAATTCCATCTTGCGGAAGATACCGCCGTCTATCTCACCACGGACGGAATTCTCGGTCAGGCCGGAGGAGAAAACAATTTACCGTTTGGCAAACGCCGGTTTATAAAAATGCTCGTCCAATGCGGCAAGGAGACGATGAGCTACCAGAAACAGGCGATTGAAGATGTTTTAGTGGCGTACCAAGGGAAAGAGGATCAGCGAGACGATATTACAGTTGTGGGTTTTAGACTGTAATTACAAGAAAAACAGCGCAGAGATCATCTCAGGAGGATATATGTGGGATGCGTATGATTTTTACCGAAACATGAAATCCGACGGAATTATCTTCAGTTTTACAGGGCCCACAAGTCAGAGCGTCGTCGAAAGTATCGGCGAGTTGCTCCGACGCAAGATGGAACTCGAAGAAACCAAGATGTCCGTATCGCTCAAGGTCTTTTCCATCTTTGTGGAACAGATGCAAAACGTCCTGAATTATTCAGCTGAAAAAGAACCGCCTGAAGTCGAAGACAATAACGAGCTCCATTACGGCATGGTTACCGTAGGGAAAAAAGATGGTCATTTTTTTATAGTAAGCGGCAATTACATAACAAAAAACGATACAAACCGGTTCAAATCACTTCTTGACCGACTTGTCGTCATGGATAAAAATGAACTGAAATCGTTCTACCTCGAACAACGACGGAAGGAACCGGATGCATCAAGCAAGGGTGCGGGACTCGGCCTTATCGAAACGGCCCGAAAAGCAAGCCGCCTCGAATATTTTGTATCCGAAGTTGATGATGATCGGAATTTCGTCACTATCAATGCCGTTATCTGAGAGACAGACATGAAAAATATTATCATAGAAGCGACCAAATCCTCTCCGTTGGTTTCGTTGAATCCCCAAACACGGATTCTTACGCTTGTTGGAGAATCGTATCCTGAAAATGCCGCTAAATTTTACACTCCGGTCATTGAATGGATCGACGCCTTTCTTAAGCAAGAAAATAAAGATCCGGTAACGGTGAACATTACTCTGCACTATTTCAACTCCAGCAGTTCCAAAATACTCATGGACATTTTTGATCGTTTGGACAATGCCCATCAAAATGGAACACCGGTTACAGTCAATTGGCGGTATCATGAGGAAAATGACACTGCAATTGAATGTGGGGAAGAGTTTATGCAAGAGATCGAAGCACTGGATTTCCATATGGTTGAATTCAAGGACGAGGAAGCTTGATGCCCTCTTCAGATCTTTTTCATAAGGAATACGAAATCATACGTAATAGTGAAGCTATCCTTGACGAGGGTGTTTTTTCCGACGAGGCATGTGCCAAACATTACCAAGCTCTGTTGCGTCATTACCGCAAGCTCTTTTCTCAGCTTCGGCACCTTGTGAAAATATCCGACATTCAACAAAACGACCTCAATCATTTGAACAAACAATTGATTCGCCTCTCTAATTTGGATCCCCTGACGGGTGTTCCCAATCGACGGCGTTTTGAAGAAGAACTCAACCGTGAATGGAGGAGGCATCAGCGTCTGAAATTACCCCTGTCATTGATCATGATTGATATCGATCATTTCAAGCAATTCAACGATGCATACGGCCACACGGCAGGAGACGATTGCCTGCGCAAAGTAGCCCAGACTCTTGCTGTAGCCGTCAATCGTCCGGGGGATTTTGTGGCCAGATACGGCGGCGAGGAGTTTGTCTGCGTATTGCCGCAAACCGACGGTCGCGGCGCAATAACCGTGGGACAACGCCTCTGTGACATGATCCGCATTTTGAATATTCCCCATGCAGCTTCCTATGTCGTTGATCATGTCAGCATAAGCCTTGGAATAGCAACTTCCACAAGCACGAACACCAGCCACCTCTCCCCTCAGGAAATTATCAGTGCCGCTGACCGCTGCCTTTACCACGCAAAAGCCTCCGGACGGAACCGTTTGGAATCCGTTCTTCTTTGATCCTTCCGTAAATAGAAACGGGGCTGCGATCATTACCATCGGATCAGACTCCATAATTTGGCATCGTGTCCAAAGTCCCTCACCTTTTTTCTCCCGGTAAACCTCGGCCTCTTCATAAAAGATTATCCAATCACGACCAGGCAGGTACTTTTGGTGGGCGTTACAGGCAACGGATCGCTTTTTTCCCCCTTGAGATACGCCCATTACTCAGAATAAAAATTCCTGCTTGGACGATGATAAAATTCAATGGGATACAAATTCCATCCTATCCAAATGTTGCACCTTTGTCTGAAATACTTTTCCTTTTTTTTCATGAAATAAAAAAAATAACGTTACCGTCAATCTTCATCGAGAGTGACGAAACAGGCGGCCGGATTTCCTTCATAGTGTTTTTCGTTATCTCTAACAATATTACGTAAACCTTCAAGAATCACAGGAAAAAAACGGTTATGTTTTTATGAAATAATTTTATTGATTATCTTGCTAAATAAATTTGATTCATGTATTGTGCCAGTTTCAACCTTGGTCCGTCTCAACAGCAATGCCAGCCGTTAGAGCCAGGTTTTCTTTTTTTCTATTTAAATATTAAATAGATATGTTTTTTACGTCTTTTACGGCGTCAACAGTATATTTTTCTGAAGAGGAGATCCATTGAAGAAGAAAATTTTGGTTGCCAACCGGGGCGAAATTGCCATTCGGTTGATACGAGCTATTCAGGAACTGAATTATGAGGCGGTGGCGGTTTACGAAACACCAGATCAGAAATCCCGTCATATCAGAATCGCCAATGAGGCTGTCTTGCTGGGCGATGGGCCAAGATGCGATTATCTCAATATCGACAAGGTCGTCAAGGCGGCCAAAAGATCAGGGGCGTGCGCAATCCATCCAGGATATGGCTTTCTTGCCGAAAACCCTTATTTTGCCAAGGCATGTGAAACCGCCGGACTCGTGTTTATCGGTCCGTCTGCACAAACCATCTCAGACCTCGGAAACAAGGTAATAGCCAGAAAAATCATGGCCCAAGCCGGTATTCCCATGGTTCCGGGAACCGATAACCTTCCCCAGGGCCGCGAAGGAATTGAAAAGGCGCTGGCTTTTGCCGCTCAATACGGGTATCCGATAATGCTGAAGGCAACCTCGGGCGGTGGCGGCAGGGGAATCAGGATGATTGAATCCGATAAGCAGATGCAGGCCGAAATTCCTATCGCAAGGGCCGAAGCGCTGGCCGCCTTCAACGACGATTCGGTCTACCTGGAAAAAGTGATCGTTCATCCTAAACATGTCGAAGTGCAGATTCTTGCCGATCAATACGGCAACACCGTTCACCTCGGAACGCGTGACTGCTCCATTCAACGCCGCAATCAGAAATTGATAGAAATCGCACCGTCCATGATATTGGACGATAAACTCATCAACGAGATATGCGAGACGGCAGTCAAAGCTGCAGAGGCTGCCAATTATGTCAATGCGGGGACTGTGGAATTTCTGATCGACCAAGATCATAATTACTATTTCATGGAGATTAATACCCGGGTCCAGGTTGAGCACACCGTAACTGAAATGATCACCGGCATCGATATCGTCCGCAACCAGATACAACTGGCCTTCGAAAACCGGCTTCCATTTACTCAAGAGGATGTTCAGATACGAGGGCATGCCATCGAAGTGCGCATCAATGCCGAAGACCCAAAAAACGATTTTATGCCTGAGGGAGGCAAGAAGGTATCCGTGTATCGGTCAACCGGCGGTTTCGGAGTACGGCTGGACGGTTTCGTCTATCAGGGATACGTCATACCGGAGGTTTATGATTCTCTCCTGGTCAAACTAACGGTTCATGGGTTCACTTGGACTGAAACGGTGAATAGATTGCAGCGTTGCCTGGAAAACTTTGTAATTGCAGGTCCGAAAACGACGATCCCTTTCTATCAGAACATTGCCCGCGACAAAGATTTCATTGAAGGAAATTTCGACACTTCATATCTGGAAAAGCATCCACACCTTTTCCATTATGACGAACACTCCTCTGAAGTGGGAAAACTCGCCAAACTGATAGCTGAGATTCATTTCCGTAAGAAAAACCCGTTTGCGGCATGAGTCTTGGAAGGATGTCGATCACCGTTGATTAAGCACATACTTTATCAACTGAAACCGAATAAGGATTTACTATGACACGAATCATTCATGGTATGCCCGCCTCCGAAGTTCTTAAGAATCTTCGTAGTGCAAACGGATACTATATTACCAATACCGCCCGAGACCTTTCACAATCCGATTTCAAAAATCGAATACTGCTCCATACCGAGCTCATGGCGGCCTATTCGCGTGAGAAGGCCGGCTACTTTTCCCTGGAAATTACCGGTGGCGCCTCCATCCATGTCGACATGCTGCGAAAACAGGTGAACCCTTTTGCCAAATTGCAGATCCTCAGGGAAAAAATGCCGCAAACAATGTTTCAGACCTTATGCCGCGGTGTAAATCTTTTTGGTTACCGCCCTTACCCGCAGAATGTCATCCGCTTTACGGTGCGTGAATTCGCCAAATATGTCGATGTATGGCGTACATTCGATTTCATGAACTATATAGAAAATATGCGACCGGTCTTTGAAGAGGTGGCAAGGGCTGGTAAAATAAACGAACCGTGTATCTGTTTTTCAACCGGACCGGAGCATACCAACGAATTTTATATCGGAAAGGTTAAGGAAATACTCGATGTTACAGGCCAAGACATTATTCTCTGCATAAAAAATCACGGTGGCCTGGGGACACCGAGGAGAATCGGTGAACTCGTAAACGGGATCAAACAAAGATATCCCGACCTGCCTATCCATTATCACGGACATAATACGGACGGCAATGATGTCGGCCGAATAACGGAGGCCGTTCTCAACGGTGCAACCATTGTCGACGCTGCGGATTCTTCTTTTACCGGCTACTATGGACCGCCACCGGTCTTGAGTGTTATTCAAACCTTAAAGGAACTTGGACATGCAGCCATCGGCATTGACGAAGAAGCCGTTATTGAGTCATCCGCCATCATACGCGACGAAAGAAAGCACTACGAACAGTTCGAATCGCAGATCAAAGGCTTTCAACCTACCGTCCAGATCCATAAACTTCCCGGCGGTGCAATGGGCTCCAGCCTCGAACAGGCATCCAAGGGAAAATTCCTTGATAGGATGCCCGATATTCTTCATAAAGAACTTCCGCGTGTCCAGAAAGAGCTTGGCAATTGGTGGTCGGTGACTCCGGGGTCCCAGATTTTATGGACAACCGCAGTATCAAATGTATTAGGCGGAGAACGCTACGGCAATCCTTCCGGCGATCTGCGCAACCTCCTTCTTGGAAAATACGGTCCTTTCCCTTTCTATAAGCCGGAAGAATGGATATACGAAAAGGTGTTGGGAGAAGACTGGAAAAAAGTGCTCGAGGAGGAAGGTGGCATCGAGAAGGTCGAAGATATGGACCTTGCTCACGAGCGGTATGCTCTTGCGGAAAAGATAGGCATCGAACCGTCAGACCAGCAATTGGTTCTTTATCTCCAACACCCAAACGACGCGGTGGAGTTTTTAAAATTTGAAGAAAAATACGGTCAGGCCTGGGTCCTCCCTCCGTCCATCCTTTTCCGTGAGGGAGGATTTGAGATTGGAGAAGTCCTGCATTTTCAAGATTGTCATGGTCAGGAGCACATGATAGAGATAGGACCTTCACCGGTTATCGATACCGGCGAAACCCTCGTATATCTCAACGTGGATCACCACCAGAATCTCTTCCATTTTGAACCGGAAATTACCAACGGAGGGCCGGGAAGAACTGCGGTTTTGAGTAAAGAGGAGATTCTCGACCTTGCCATGGCAGGCGATATGCGCTCGCCATTTGCCGGAAATGTTGTCGAGATATCGGTAAAAGAAGGACAGGAAGTCATGGCGGGCGATCGAATCGCCATAATGGAGGCAATGAAAATGCAAACCCCCATTTTAAGCAAGATCGATGGCATCGTCACATGGATCTCTGCAAAACAAGGCGACGCTCTTCAGCCCGGCGATAAGATTCTGAAGATCGACAAGGACGAATAGGAAGGTTTCAAGAGCCTGAAAACCGGGGGGATTTTTTCAGCCATGGCCGAAAATTTTTCTCCCCCGGTGACAGACTCGCCGGTCACCGGGTTCAGAGCAGAACTAAATTGAAACAACCGATCAAAAAGCCAAGCAGTGCTCCGAAAAGATTAATATATTTAAACTGCTCCTCCATAATGGAGAGTAAAAGTCTCTCCAGTTTCAGAAGATCCAGCGAATCAACCTTTTCGGTTACCACCATTTTAATGTTGAGCGAATGAACCAGACCCGGCACTTCGGTCGCAAGCATGGTCGAAGCCATCTTTCTGATGGAAAGATACATTCCGTCACGGACTCCTGCCGGCAGAATATTAGACAGACGTCCCACAGGTTTTTCCAATAGAGCGCCGATCATCGTTTCCAACATTGAATCGATGGTCGCCACCGCCTCCTTTGAACGCAACAGGGCAAGCCCCTCTTGTCTCATCCAAGCCCCGAGTCGGTCCTTGCCTCTTGTACCGAAAAGATCGATCAAGATCTCTCCCAACGACACAGATCCACTCTGAATATGTGTTTCAATATTGTCACGAATCATCGAAGACAGGGCCTGTGCAGTCTTCTTTTCTCTGAGTGCGGCTAAAATTTGGGTGCTGATTTTATCACAGGTGCCGGAAATTTTTGCCTCGCGGTCTTCTTTCAGTAAATGAACAAGGGGAACGGAGAGTGCTTGAGCACATCGCTCCCGAACAACGTCAGCAACCCTTCCGCGGACATCCTCGTTTTGGAGCCACTTTGTTATATCTTCTTTCTTTTCAATGAGATATTCATGTATTTTGCTCTCGACCGTTTCCATATTCAAAAAACCGCTCACCATGGCCGCCATGGGCCCCAGCGACCCTACAAAATCCTGAATCCATCGACAAGCAGCCCGGACAATTCTATCCCTGACGTCCTGGTCTTCTAAAATTTCGGCAAGCCTGCCCAAGAGATGAGGTGTCTGGTCTTCGACTGTTTTTAAGAGAAATTCCCGGCTGGAAGCGGGCAGGATATCGTGCAGGGATTTTTCCTCTTCAATAATCTCGTGCACTTTTGCATAGACAAAATCCGCCACCCATTGATCCATAGTGGGGCTCGTGAGCATTCGAGATAAGCTATTTTCAATAAATTCATAACTTACCTGTCTCTCTTCTTCTGAAAGCACCGAATTGAAATCGTTTTTTAAGATACGCCCGTATTTCGTGTCTATGTATCTTTCAACTTTGACTGAAAACTCTTCCGACCGCATGAATTTATGGACACTCTCTTTCGTCTGGTACGTGATTGCGCGTACGGCTACGTCGAAATAACTGTTAAATTTCTCAGGGATAAGAGACGGAAGAGGCCCTAAATCGCGATGCAGCACCGCCCCCACCCTCTCTTTGATCAAACCTAAAAGATGGTCCTGGAATTTTTCTTTGGTCAAGGCCTTGCCGATCTCCTCGCTGGTGAGGAGATGCTCCCCCACCATCTCACCTATATTCAAAGCAAGATCATGCCGTTTTGTCGGAATGACTCCAGGAGTCATGGGGAGCCTGATTCCAAATATTCGCCAGGGTTTAAGCGGCCGGAATAGCATACGAATGGCGACCTTATTGGTCAAATAACCGATAAACGCTCCTATGAAAGGCGGGGCGACAAATCCCATATAATGGGAAAAATTCCCCATAGTTATTGACATAATTCTACTATCTCCCGTGGATGACGTACGATATAATCCGCACCGTTCTCTTTTAATTCCCCGATCTCTCTGAACCCCCACAAAACCCCCACAGTCGTCATGCCTGCTCCCTTGCCCGTACGCATGTCCGTTGCAGTATCGCCGACATAGAGAATGTCAGCCGGCTGAAGATTCAGTTTCTGGGCGACGAGAAGTGCTCCTTGGGGATGAGGTTTTTTCGGAACTTTCTCAAGTTGCCCCTGGACCCAGGAAAAACAATCTTTGCGGAAAAACCTTTTCACACACAATCGCGTGAACTCATCGGGCTTGTTCGAGAGAATGGCCAACTTTTGCCCCAGACCGTTTAAATCTGAAAGCATGTTGTCGATCCCTTGATACAGGCAGGACTTATCGGCCCAGTGCAGGGCATAATGCTTTTTAAAAACTTCTTCACACGCACCTATCTGCTCATCCGAGCTTTGAGCCGGCATGATTCTTTCAATGAGCGTTCTCATCCCATCGCCGACAAAATAACGGTACTTGTCTGTTGGGTGAATGGGATAGTGAAGGCTTTCAAGTGCAGCGTTACCGCTGTCCGCCAGGTCGTCCAACGTATTAAGAAGTGTTCCGTCCAGATCAAAAAGAGAGGCTTTGAATCTCATTGTCATCATGTCTTGTTTTTTGGGATGGTTGATAAAAGAATTACTGACTCTTTTAAACTTCTGTGGAGTAAGTTCCTTCCCCATTCTTGAATTATTCGGATTTATATGGCACAAAATGAAAAAGAAATCTTCCATTTTTTAAAAATACGGATAAAAATGGTTTTGACTATCGTTTACATCTCTTAATTCAATCCAAGGAAAATCCTATGTGGTTTGTCAGATTTCTCTCTTCTTCGATTGGCAAAAAAATGACGATGGCGGTGTCAGGATTGATGCTGCTTTTATTTCTCTGCAGCCATGCAGCCGGTAATGCTACAATTTATATGAGCCGAGCTGTATTTCAAAGCTATGCCGATGAGCTTCACAGTCACCCTCTCATCGTTATCGTTTTCAGTACCGGCATTTTTTTCGTCTTTCTTTTTCATGTCTGTTTCGGTTTGTGGCTTTTTTTACAAAACAGGCAAACGCAGGCGTCACGCTACACTGTCACGACACGAGTGGTTGAAAACCCATTAGCCTCCAAAACCATGCCGTATACGGGACTGATCATTCTGCTCTTTGTTGTTATCCACGTTTTCGGTTTCGCCCTCGGCCGCCCTGAGACGGAATTGATTTCGGATACCGTCAAGAGATTATTGGGGCATTTTTTCTATGGACTTTTTTACCTGGCAGCCTTTGCCGCACTCGCCCTTCATCTCAGTCACGGCTTCTGGAGCATGCTGCAGACCTTCGGCGCCAACCATCCGCGGTACAATGCACTGATTGCACGGCTGACGCTGATCGTCCCCATCTTTTTCCTTCTGCTTTTCGGAGGAATTGTTCTGTATTTCATGACGGGGATCGGTTCGTCATTTTGATATTGAGCGATAAAAAAATAAAAATGTTTTCACTTGGCCGGCATAGCCGGAATTTTCTTCCATTTGGATAAAAGGTCTTTATACCATGGAACTCAATTCACGAATTCCCTCAGGTCCCCTTGCAGAGAAATGGGACAACCACAAATTCGCCAACAAGTTGGTCAACCCTGCCAATAGACGAAAATATAAAATTATTGTCGTTGGAACCGGTCTTGCCGGTGCATCCGCTTCGGCAACCTTGGCTGAACAAGGGTATCAGGTTCATACCTTCTGCATTCAGGATAGTCCGAGACGGGCTCACTCCATTGCCGCCCAAGGCGGTATCAATGCCGCAAAAAATTATCAAAACGACGGTGATTCAATTCACCGTCTTTTCTACGACACAATTAAAGGTGGAGACTTTCGGGCCAGGGAAGCAAACGTCTACAGGCTCGCTCAGGTCAGCAACAATATAATCGATCAGTGTGTGGCCCAGGGAGTTCCCTTTGCCCGTGAATACGGGGGAACACTCGCCAACCGATCTTTCGGCGGCGCTCAAGTATCGCGGACGTTCTATGCCAGGGGCCAGACCGGACAACAGCTTCTCCTCGGTGCCTACAGCGCCCTGTCCCGCCAAATCCATAAAGGTGGCGTTAAAATGTATCCGAGACGTGAGATGATGGATCTCGTCGTGGTTGACGGGCGAGCCCGCGGCATTATTACCCGCAATCTCATCAACGGCGTTTTGGAAAACCATGCTGCGGATGCTGTTATTCTGGCCACGGGCGGCTACGGAAATGTTTATTTCCTGTCGACAAACGCCATGGCTTCCAATGTCACGGCATCCTGGAGAGCGCATAAAAACGGCGCAGGCTTTGCAAATCCCTGCTTTGTACAAATCCACCCCACTTGCATACCCGTCCATGGCGACTACCAGTCCAAGCTTACTCTGATGAGCGAAAGCCTGCGCAACGACGGCAGGGTCTGGGTGCCGAACGCCATCGACGACAAGCGATCTCCATCGGCAATCCCTGAAGCGGAAAGGGATTACTACCTTGAAAAGAAATATCCGAGTTTCGGGAACCTTGTTCCCCGTGATGTTGCCTCTCGGAATGCGAAAGAACAATGCGATATGGGTAAAGGCGTCGGCAGCACGGGACTTGCCGTTTATCTCGATTTTGCAGATGCCATCAAGCGTGACGGGCAGGACACTATCCTGAGAAAATACGGAAATCTTTTTCAAATGTATGAAAAGATCACCGCGTCAAATCCGCTCAACGAACCGATGATGATCTACCCTGCCGTCCACTATACCATGGGAGGGCTCTGGGTCGACTACAACCTGATGACAACTATTCCCGGTCTCTTCGCACTCGGCGAGTGCAATTTCTCCGACCACGGAGCGAACCGCTTAGGAGCAAGCGCTCTGATGCAGGGGTTGGCCGACGGTTATTTCGTCATCGCACCCGCCATCGCCAATTATCTTGCATCCACCCCATCCTCCCCGGTTGACATCATCGCTCCTGAATTTATGAAAGCCCAGCAACAGGTGGGGGACCGCCTGCACAGGCTCCTTCGAAACAATACGTCGGGACCTTCGGGCAAGGTGACGGTGGATGAGATTCATAAAGAGCTTGGAAAATTGATGTGGGATAATTGCGGTATGGCTCGCAATAAGCAAGGTCTTGAAAAAGCATTGGACCAAATTCCAGGTCTTCGTCAAGAATTCTGGGAAAAAGTATATATTCCCGGCAACGGAAGCGAGCTGAACCAATCATTGGAACGAGCCGGACGCGTAGCCGATTTTCTCGAATTCAGTGAAATTATGATTCGCGACGCCTTGACCAGGGATGAGTCCTGCGGATGCCATTTCCGCGAAGAGAGCCAGACCGAAGAAAACGAAGCGAAACGAGATGACGCCAACTTTTCCCATGTCTCCGTCTGGGAATATAAAGGGGAAGACGAAGAACCTGTCCTGCATAAGGAACAGCTCACCTTTGAATTCGTAACCCCGAGTCAAAGAAGTTACAAATAAGGCATAAAACGATACTGATTGCCACCAAAAACTCAGACTTCTTCAATTACGATGAACACCATAGACCTAACTTTACAGATTTGGCGACAAAAGAACAGCGACTCTCAAGGGAGTTTGCAGACATATACCTTGAGCGGTATTTCCACCGATATGTCTTTTCTGGAAATGCTTGACGTGCTCAATGAAAAACTCACCAAAGAAGGCAAAGACCCGGTTGCTTTTGATCATGACTGCCGGGAGGGAATTTGCGGCATGTGCGGATCAGTCATCAATGGTATTGCTCATGGCCCTGAAAAAGAGACGACACTTTGTCAGCTTCACATGAGAAACTTCAAAAACGGCGATACGTTGGTCATCGAGCCTTTCAAATCGCGGGCGTTTCCAATTAGAAAAGATCTGATCGTTGACCGCTCGGCGTTTGACCGGATCATTCAAGCCGGAGGGTATGTTTCCGTAAATACCGGCGGCACACCTGACGGCAACGCCCTCCCCATATCGTCGGAAACGGCAGAACTGGCCATGGATGCAGCTGCATGTATTGGTTGCGGCGCCTGTGTTGCGGCCTGCCCCAACGGTGCTGCAATGCTGTTCACAAGCGCAAAAGTCTCCCAACTCTGCCTCCTTCCGCAAGGTCAAGTGGAAAGAAAAGCGCGTAGCCTGGCCATGGTAAAAGCCATGGACGACGAAGGGTTCGGCAATTGCTCCAACGCCAAGGAGTGCGAAGCCGTGTGTCCCAAAGGAATCTCGATCAGCAATATTGCCCGGTTGAATCGTGAATATCTCAAAGCCGTGCTTGCGGCCAGATAATTTTTTCGAATACCTTTCTAACAGATCGGTTTCATGCATTTTCAAGCTGTAGTCATCGGGGCCGGCCCGGCAGGCCTTGCCTGCGCAAAACATCTGAGTCAAAATGGTGTTCGAACCCTTCTTCTGGACAAAAAACAAACGATTGGGCCGAAGGTCTGTGCCGGAGGACTTACCTGGGGAGGCATGGCAGACAAGATACCTCAGCATCTCATCGAGAAGGCTTTTCCCATCCAACACATCAAAACACGGTTTCAAAATATAACCGTTTGTGCATCTCATCCAATCATCGTTACGATCTCAAGGGAAAAATTCGGCCGATACATGCTGGAACAGGCAAAGTCCGCCGGTGTTCAAATCCTTTCATCAACACGAGTTACTGAAATTTCCTGTGATTCTGTTATACTGCAACATAAGGACGAAACGCAGCAACAGAAGGTGACCTTTGACTATCTTGTCGGTGCGGATGGCTCCAACTCATTTGTCAGAAGATATCTGGCCCTTAAAACAGGGAAAATGGGAATCGGCCTGAACTACCAGATGGAAGGTGATCTCGAGAATATGGAATGGCATCTGAACGCCGAATATTTCAAAAACGGCTATGGATGGATTTTCCCTCATCGAACAACGTTTTCCATTGGTGCCTATGTTGATGCATCAATTATGAAGGCACAAGCCTTGAAACAGAACCTTATTTGCTGGGCCAAGGCCATGGGTTTCGATCTTTCTGATAAACAATGCCGTGCCGAGTATATTAATTTCGATTATCAGGGATGGGATTTCGGGCGCATTTTTCTGGCGGGAGATGCGGCAGGCTTCGCCTCCGGTTTAACCGGGGAAGGTATCTATCCTGCTATTGTCTCGGGAAAAACGGTTGCTAAAAAAATCATAGATCCCGACACCGACTGTTCATCGCTTAACAACCTTATAAAAAAACACAAACATCACCGGTTATTGATGAGCCTCACAGGTAAAAACACAACGATCAACCTTTTGCTGAG
>JBJKQT010000269.1:0-3531 GCA_046705065.1 Desulfocapsaceae bacterium | reverse complement strand
TTAAAGTCCTCGATTCACATCTGGATATGATGCTTTTTATTCCATTGTTTTTTTATAGAATATGGAAAAATCTTCACCTGTTTTGAGACTATCTGTCCTTTGCAGTTGTTATCTAACCACAAAGGTACAGCAAAAAAGATGCCATTTAATAATTATTGTTATTTTAGCCTATTACAAACAAAGACAGTCACAAAGTGTCCCAATAGAGGACATCCTGTGACTGTGAGGGACAAAACGTTATCCCGATGAAATGAGAAAACCCCAATCCCATATCGATGATCAGCGAAACTGCATCGATATATCACCCTGAACGGATTATATGGACTTCTTCAGATCTTCTACGGATCTCAAACTGCAACAAATGAAATGGAAAAAGAATAGAGCAAACAGGGGACAGCCCACTATCTAGCTATTTTAAATATCATTCCGCTTTGCCACAGCTCTTTCTCGGCCGCCCTGCTTTGCGGGGGGAGACTCGGCGAGCAATCATTTTGCTCACTTCTTCGGAAAATCTATCGGCGCCCAACGCAAAATTACCATTGGTGACCTTTCTAATTTTATCCAGATCTCCAAGCTCAAGTTCATGACGAAAAAGTTCTCTGTACGCCATCTGCCTTTTTTCATGGATGTTGCCCAAGCTGCGGTAAATCTCATGAGGTGTTAGTATATCGGATTTTTCTCCCGTACCGTTGATCCGGTAACTTGACCAACGGTACGCATCCAGGATGCTTTACCATTCAAGCTCGTACCGGGTTCATTTCAATATATCGCTGACAGGTAAAAAGATACTATTGTTTCCTCGTTGAATGAAATGGAGGGGAATGTTTTTATGCCTTTGACCGATTCCTTTTTCGATACCCTGTTCTGCTTGAACATCGCAGAAAAAGCATTGCCAATCTCCCATGGAATTGAGCCTGGTCTAATCAGGGGAATAGAATACCGTATGACGGATATTTATTTTTCCTTCGCTTCATATGCCCGCAGGATGTCGTTGCGGCACAGAACGCCCAAAGTGCCGGTTGCGGCGTCCTGACTGGAGAGGACAACCAGCTCATCGTATTTGTCACTGGCCATGAGGGTGAGTGCCGTTCCCAAAGAATCTCCCGGATAAACAATGTGGCATTTTCTGGCCAGATCCTGGGCCGTGACCTTTTCATCGGCACTCGGAATGGTACAGGCCTTCCGAGCCTCGGCAGTGTTGATAATACCGATGCATTTCCCTTCCTTGTTCGTTACAGTAAAGAAATCCTTCGGGTTTTCCGAAATCAGTTTGCTCAGTTCGGTAAGAGGAAGGTCCGGAGACACCGTTGTCGTATTTTCCAATTTTGATCTATTCAAAAGATCACCTACCGTTAAACTGCCGAGTAAACCTTGCAAAAAGTCGGCATGATGGATGGGCGTGTCATGCCGTGTTGTCCGTTGCTTTTCGTAGATTCCCATGCGTGATCGGAAGAGAAAGGCGAGGGTTGTGACCCAAACCGCAGGGAGGAGCAATCCGTAGCTGCCGGTCATTTCGCTGACCATGATGATGGTGGAAAAGGGCGTCGAGGCGGCGGAGGCAAAAAAACCGGCCATGCCCACTATGATGTATGTTTGGGGATTGGGAACCAAGGACGGCATGACGTTTTGCAGAATAAGGCCGATTGCGCCTCCCAGCGCTCCGCCGATAACGACCGAGGGACCGAAAACACCGCCGCTACCTCCCGAGGCGATGCTGAAGGCGGTGGTGAACATCTTGGCGATGGCCACGGCAAGGAGAAAGCCTACGGCCAGATGGCCGTTAAAAGCCTGTTGCAGAACGCCGTAACCCGTGTAGATCGAGGCAGGGAGGAAAAAACCGACAACCCCGGTCAACAACCCTCCGATGGCCGGTTTGAAATGCGGCTTGATCGGCATGGCGACAAATACGTCTCTGATCTTGTAAAACAACTTAGAATAAAACCCTGCGGCAACTGCAACCAGAAGGGCCAGTATGGTGTACGGCAGTATTTCTCCACCACTGGAAAAGATCATATCCGGGGTGATGAACAGATGATCGAATCCGAAGAAAAGGGCAAAAACGCAATACGCGACGACCGAGGTTATCGCCGACGGAACCAGGAGTTCGTATTCCATATCGATATCCCGATAAAGAATCTCCGCTGCAAAAATGGCACCGGCCAGAGGCGCATGGAAAATTGAACCGATACCGGCGCTCATTCCCGCCATCATCAATACCCGGCGTTCGGTCTCGGTCAACTGAAGTTTCTGAGCGACAATGGAGCCGAAGCCGGCACCGATCTGGGCGATGGGGCCTTCGCGGCCGCCTGAGCCGCCGGAGCCGATGGTAATTGCCGAAGCGATTGTCTTGATCAGCGGGATCCTGCCTCGGATAACGGCATGCTTGAAATGGTAGCTCTCAAGTGCCGCATCGGTCCCGTGCCCTTCAGCCTCAGGGGCGAATGTATAGATAAGCCAGCCTGCAAGCAACCCGCCCACGGTGGGAACTATGAGAAACATCCAGCGAATCAGTTCTTTTTGCGGTATATCAACAAGGGAATGCTCCCCTCCCGGGCCCGGCGGGAAATATCCTATGAGATATTCAAGAAAAAAGGTGTGGGAGACATCCAACAGGGCAAAAAAGATCACGGAGCCTAGCCCGGCAATGATTCCTGTGGGTATGGCAAGGAGGAGGACTCGCTTGAGCCTGATCCAGTGTTTGACATTATCGATCGTCTTTGAAAATGAAGATTGCATAGTGTTTCAACTCATTAGGCTATCTTGAAAAATTGCTCTTTAGCCAATCCTCAGCGTTGCCTAAAAAAAATTATCTTCGGACTATTTATCATATGTTTCCGGGGAAATTTTCATATACGAGCCACTTGCAAAAAGGCCTTTTCGTCCAAACTCTGCGTTATGCTCAAAATTTTATCCTCGGAATATGACTTATATAAACAACACGTTACAATTCTTCTCCTCAGTATCAATTCCTTGTTGATAATAATAATCATTTTTTTAGGATCGACAAATATTTCTCACAACTCGAGGCAATATTACTGCGACTACCTGCACCCTTCCTAAAAAAGACGGAAAGCATCTTGAAGAGTTCTTTTTCTGTATTAAATTGAGCCAATAACGCGTCTCTATACATAGTGACATAAGTGTGAGGCGCTCATTAGACAAGGAGCCGAACGAGGAGCCTACGCAGTGTATACGATAATACGTAAGGAGGCCCACAGCGAGCGACGCGGCAGGGTGAGATGGATTGCATTTATGTTGCTATGTATAACAAGCCATAAGAGAGGCAAAAATGAAGACTGAATGGAAGGATAACCTTAAGATATTCTGGAAGGCATGGGGGTATTCCCTTTTTATTGGTGTATTGATAGCAACCTCTTTTAAATCGTCCATTGCCGACTGGAATATCGTTCCCACCGGATCGATGAAGCCCACCATTGTTGAAGGGGATCGAATTTTTGTCAACAAGCTGGCATACGACCTCAAGGTTCCTCTGACCACCTGGCATATCGCCCAATGGAGCAACCCGAAAAG
>JBJKQT010000268.1:0-6806 GCA_046705065.1 Desulfocapsaceae bacterium | reverse complement strand
GATCAGCCAAGCCAACCAACCCAAGAAATTCAAATATAAAATCATGTTGTTGACCGGGTAAGCCGGATTCATGGAAATACGAGCGCGCCACACCCAAGACTCTTAAGCCGTCATCCGCCATCCGGGTTACGATCGACATAAGCTCATCAAGTTGAGAATTAGTAAAATGACAGAGGTCTGCGATGGCTTCAGGAGCCCCTTTTGTGGCTATAACATAATTGGATCCCTCCGGTGCCTTCCAGACATGGGACATGGCAAGGAGTTCAGGTGTCAGCGGGTATTCTTTCTCAAGATGCCAATTGCTATGAAGATGTTCCGTATGGGCGAGATATTCCTCACCGAACTCCTTGATAGCAAGTTCCATGGGATCAAAAGGTGTACTCTGGTTTGCAAGAATGCCAAATTCAACTAAATCGTGGAATGTGTCAGGCGGAAAGTCCTGCCGGAAGTCTCCAATATTGCAGAGAACTCCGCTCGAATAGAGAGCAGTAACAGTCATTTTATTCAGCGTAAGCGTGCCGGTTTTATCCACGCAGAGAACAGTTGCCGAGCCGAGAGTCTCCACAACAGGCGTGCTGCGGGTTAGAACCTGCATTCTAGCCAGTCGCCATGCCCCTAGGGCCAGGAAAATGGTCAGTACAACCGGCAATTCATTCGGCATCACGGCCATTGCCAGTGTAAGTCCTGCAAGGACTCCTGTGAGCCAGGTGCCTTGTGTAACTCCATACACCAGGATCAGGACTCCGCAGAGACCCAATACTACAAGAGAAAGGATCTTCACGAGACGACCTGTTTCTCGTTGAAGCAGAGTTTCTTCTCCTGTCACCGTTTGCAGGGCTTTGCCGATTTTACCGATGGCACTCTGCGTGCCGGTGGCAATTACACGGGCAATTCCCTGTCCGCTTACAATCAATGTGCCGGAAAAGACAAAAGGAATATCATCGCCTCCCGGTTGTACTACAGATGAAAATACATCACCGACTACTTTTCTCACCGCGAGAGACTCACCCGTCAAGAGAGATTCGTCGGTTAAGAGGTGTGTGCAGTCCAAGACCAAGGCATCAGCCGGAACCCGATCCCCTTCGGTAAGGATGATGATGTCTCCTCGAACCACCTCACGACCGGCAATCCTTTGTTGTATGCCATCACGGATAACCAGAGCCCTAGGGCTGGATAGATCTCTGAGGGCATCGAGCGCCCGTTCCGTTTTTCTTTCCTGGTAAAGGGTTATGCCCATAACAAAAAAGATAAAGGCCAGAAGCATTAAAGCTTCCTGCATGTCCCCTATGATTAAGTAGATCACACCGCAAGCCACCAGCAAAAGGAACATGGGCTCACACATTACTTCAAGCGATATTCGGAGAATACCCCGCTGTTTGCTTGACGGAACCTCATTGTAACCTTCTTCTCCAAGAATCCGCACTGCTTCCCTTGAAGTTAGCCCGTGGTGTTTAAGCGTATCATGTTTTTGAGCCATCTTTCTTCCTGCTGACACGAGGAAACATCAATGATGTTTTTGGGGGAAGTACATCAACTATCTGCATATAGAATCTATTTACGACTAAACCAGTATGCTCTTTATGGTAATGCTTGATTGGATATCGTGGCTAATTGCCATCAGGTTATTTGACTGGCTTCTTTTCCAAGCAAGCAGTCTTTAGGTTGTTGATATTTTCTGCAACAGGTTTTTCCAGCCATATCTGAATGGTTATAAGGTCTTGTATTTTCTGCCAACAACCTGCCTTTGCCATGGCGGGAGTCTTTGTAACTTCAGCTCTAATATTCCGGACCTGCTCTTGCACATCGTACCGGGCACCAAAGTCCGTGATTTTCTGAACCGTTGTGATTCCTGCCCAGACTATAATACATCCCAACAACAGAATACCGCCAAGACTTAAGCCAAAAAAAATTTTAAGCCTTCGCTTAAATGGAAAATTCTCATTAAGTTTTTTCAATATTCCAGCAAGTATCAGTTTTTTCACGTAAACCTCCTCTCAATGTTTTACATATTTTCTTCTTTGGTGAAGGTCTCAGCTCATATCGATAGCAGTATGAAATGAAGTACTTCGGTTCCTATCATAAATGAGGGATCACGGGATATGGGCAATCTTTACCCCTGTTATCATAGATTTTGTGAGATTTTCATTGTGCAACCAACTTGAGATTGCGACCCCGATTATGTGCATAACGATCAAAAATATCATGGCTTGAGCCGAGGCTTCATGAAGCTCACACCAAAAGCCATCTCTCTTGCCCTTTTCTCTTTCTCTTTTTCCATGTCCATCATGCTGGTTATTTTTGTGTCCATATGCTTCTCTTTTGTGGTCGTCTGCATAGGCATTTGTAATCAAAAAAGATGAAGCATTGAATCCTGACGAATACTTTGCCTCCTTATTTGTATGTGCCATGTATCCGCTGAAACAAACAACCATGCTGCACATGAGGAAAAAAATGATCATCCAAGCTGCGGCGGGGTTATGACCTGTGTAATATTTTGGCTTCCCCGATATGAGTTCCTTAATATAGGTCATCCCCTTTAAAGGAGAGCAAATAAAGTCACTGAACAGGGCATGTTTTGTGCCGATAAAACCCCATATAAAACGACTTATAATTAACCCGAATACCGAATAGCCGATATACCGATGCAGAGCTTCCATTTCATCTGCTGTGGCATATGCAATAGAGATAAGGAGAACCAATGACCAGTGAAAAATACGTATGAAGAGATCCCATACAGGAATTTGATTATTGAGTTTCATCTGAAAATGCCTCCCTGTCCTATCCAAGGAAATGTCGATTCTTTTACCCAAGCACTTTGCCATTTATCTCTTAAATATAGATCTGCTTGGAGTTGATATATAATTGGTGGATGGTTAAGAAAGGGTTAAGAATTGAGGTTCAGGTTAAAAAATTCCAGGGCGTATTCAATATTCCCTGCAAAATTTACCTCAATAAAGAAGTTAGGGTTTCTTCATTCTTTCGCTTCCATTATTTCCACTCCGGTTTCAAAGAAATAGTTTTTTTGGAAGGTCCTTAATCATTTTTTAATAATGCTTGGGGTACGATATAATCCGACACAACAGCATCCCTATCTTTCTGGTTGCTCATTTAATGCAAAGACATGACTGAGAGAGAGGATGTAATTGACACCGAGCGTCAGGCATAAGGAAAACCGTTATGCAGGTCTGCGACACTGATATAAGATCGAATTCAAGGCTAGAGAGAAAATGAATATCCTTATAATTGATGACGAACCTTATCTCCTTGAGAAACTCAAGTCAGTGCTGACAAGTGAACATTATAGTGTTGAAACTGCCGATGATGGTAGGAAGGGCCTCGAGAAGTTCTGGAATGAGACATACGACCTAATTCTTCTTGATATCATGCTTCCAAGCATGAGCGGTCTTGATGTCTTGTCTGAAATCAGAACTGCCGGAATCCAAATTCCCGTACTGATGCTGACCGCAAAAGGCGATATACAAGACAAAGTTGCCGGCCTGAATCTTGGTGCTGACGATTACCTTGCCAAACCTTTTTCGTTGGCGGAACTGCTTGCCAGAGTGAGGGCCCTGATCAGAAGGGGCAACTCCGGCAATCCCGTCATGGAAACAGGTGACATTCGTCTAAACACCGTCAGTCGTGAGGTCACAAAAAAAGGTCAACCTCTGATTCTTACCACAAAGGAGTTTGCCATTCTCGAATTTCTCCTGCATAACCGTGGTCGGGCTATATCGAAGTTTACCCTAGCTGAGCATGTCTGGGGTGACGATTATGACCCCTTTAGTATGTCAAACTTCATAGATGTCCATATGAGCAACCTCCGTAAAAAACTTAAAACATCAGAGCAGGATCAGGTAATCAAAACCATCAGAGGATATGGTTATCTTATTGAGAAGGAAGGGGAATGATGAAGGTCAGAACTAAATTCACTCTCTGGATCTCCTTCACCGCCCTGTCTACGGCTGCCTTGTTTTCCATGCTGGTCTACTTTGAACTCCTCAAAGAACCCTACAGACTCATTGACAGAGAGCTCTACGAAACCGCCGAGGCGGTGTTCGCCAATCTCGATTTTTCAAAACCAAATGCGCCCGTGCAACTAACCAGCCATTTTGATTATCCAATTGAACGATATTGGCTGAAGATTATCGATAGTCACGGCCTGACAGTTTTTGCCTCCCCGCTTGCAGAGCATTTGGAAATACAGCTCCTGAAGGACCGAGACGTTTATTTTGCTCACCAGAAATTACCCAATGCTGCCCACCAGATTACTCCGGATGACATGGGAAGAAAGGATGTGGACTGGGATGACACCGTGGAATTTCGTGTCCGAGTGCTGAAAAAAGATCGTCCGGAAGGCCTCCATACCATTGTGATAGCCAAGCCACTTTCCTCTCTGGTAATTGAATTACGTCAATTGGTATATCAAGTGACTTTCGGTATCATAGGTGCCATAGGCCTCATATTTCTGGTCAGCTATTTTTTGGCGGGAAAAATTCTCCAGCCTTTGAGCATTATCAATTATAAGATCAAAGAAATACGGGATAATTCACTCAATCAAAGAATTCCTCTCGGCACAAGCAAGGACGAACTTTACATACTGTCAGACTCCCTCAATTTAATGTTTGATCGTTTGCAATATTCCTTTTCCAGACAGAAGGAATTTATCGGCAACGCAGCCCATGAATTAAAAAGTCCTCTCACCGTCCTGATGTTGGGGCATGAGGAAATGCTTGCCGACAATCCACCGGATCAGATTCGCCAGGAGTTGGAAAAACAACTCAATACCATGCGGCGATTGAACAAACTCGTCCGCAATCTCCTTGATATTTCACGGCTTGAACAAGAGGAGGGTTGCATTCATAAGCCAGTGAAACTCGATTCCCTTATATATCAGGTTCTCGATGACTACAACGATCTCATAAAGGCACAAAAAATTATTGTGGAGACCGACATTGAGGAGTGCCTTGTGTCGGGAGATTCGGAAAAAATTCTCCGTCTCCTCATCAATCTCCTTGATAATTCCATTAAATACAACCAACCGGTGAACGGCATAATTAGAATAACGGCAAAAATGAGTCAGGAGCACATTGTGATGACAATAGCCAATACCGGCCCGGAAATACCCGCCGAAGAATTGCCGCATATCTTTGAGCAGTTTTTTCGTTTTGAAAAATCACGATCATTCTCCTTTGGCGGCTCAGGACTAGGGTTGACTATTGCACAGAAAATTATCGATCTACATAAAGGTACTATTGAAGTAAGAAGCAACGATGGCTGGACAACCTTCACTATCCTTCTTCCGCGACAATTTTTCGGAAAGGAAGGACAATGACATTTACTTGAGCCTGTAACCATTTTGATTCTTAAAGAGAATACCATCAAGAAGGGATGATCCTACAATGGAAAAAGAAGAGATTGTTGATGGAAAACCATTCGAAAAAAGTCCTGGATTACGAGATATTGCATTGATTTATCTTAAAATTGGCACGATTGGATTCGGTGGCGGGTTTGCTGTAATGGATCTGATCCACAATGAATTGGTCGAAAAACGTCAGTGGCTGACGGAACAGCGCTATCAGAATATGGTCGCACTGGCGGAAATGGCCCCGGGAGCCCTAACGGTAAATCTACTTTCAGGGATTGCCTACCGACTTGGGGGGGGCAAAGCCATGCTCTTTGCGACAATTGCTCTTATATTGCCCTCTTTTGCGATTATTACCCTTCTGTCCGGTTTGTATCTTGCGTGGGAGAACAACCCATTTGTGAAAAGCGCTTTGCATGGTTTAGCGGCAGGCGTGGTGGGCCTTTTAGTGGCTGTTGCATGGAACATGGCAAAGCAGGCACCCCGTCATTGGTGCTGTTTAGTGGTAGGGATTACGGCACTTCTTGTGGGTCTTACTTACCCAATAAATCCCATCTGGCTCATTTTAATGGGTGCCGCCGCCGGAGGGCTTAAAGTAATGTTTGAAAGCCTTAACAGAAAAAGAACACTGCAGAATTAACAAGGTATCAGGGCATAATAGTATGGAAATAAGTACGCTCGTTCATCTGGCATATTCCTTTCTAAAAGTAGGTTTTTTCGGATTCGGTGGCGGGTTTGCAATGATTCCGCTCATGCAGAACATAGCGGTATATCAAAATCCCTGGCTGACTCAAACACAATTTGCAGCAGCAATCGCACTTGGTCAGGTAACCCCTGGGCCAATAGCCATCAGTGCCACCTTTATCGGATATAAGGTGGCAGGATTTCCTGGAGCAGTGGTTGCCACTATCGCTGTTTTCACCCCTTCCCTTTTCCTTATGCTCCTGCTGGAGATGTTTTATTTAAAGATTCGTACCAGCCATATTACACAGGCGATCATGCATGGAGTACTTCCAGTGGTAATTGCGATTATCCTCCATGTTGCCATATCTATGGGACAACCTGCCATGCATTCCTGGTGGCAGATTCTGATTGTGATAACTGTTGCCGTACTTGCAGTAAGTCGACGGGTCAGCTATGGAATTTTAATTGCCGGCTCAGTTGCCATCGGCATGATCATGGCATATTAAAAAAAGGGTGGTGCAACTTCATAGAGTAGAACCGTTGAATGATTGAGGGAATCACTGGCAAAATAACCTTTTCATCTGTATGGTTTGATTAAATTTATTCCTAAGCACTAACCATTTGGTTTGTCTATTTTTTTGATGACTATGGCAAATTACTCCATTGCTGATAGAAACAATGCCCGATACATATTTAATTTTAACCAATGAGCCACTTGCAAAAAGGCCTTTTCGTCCAAACTCTGCGTTATGCTCAAAAT
>JBJKQT010000267.1:0-6740 GCA_046705065.1 Desulfocapsaceae bacterium | reverse complement strand
ATGCTTGCCATCATTGCTCTGGCCGTGATCGGCGGGTTGGCTGCCGCCTGTTTTTCCAAAGTCGTCGGTATTGTTTTTTTGGGTGAACCGCGAACGGCCAAGGCTGCAGGTGTTTCGGAATGCGGATTTACCATGACGCTGCCCATGATTGCTCTGGCACTTTGTTGCCTTGTCATCGGTATTTTCCCGCACTCTTTTGTGAATCTTGCTTTTCTGGGGCTGCGTGACATGCATGGAAATACCGCCCTTTCCAACGAAATTATCATAGGTGTTTCCGGTAACTTGGCACTGGCTGCGCGTATTTTTCTGGGGTTTCTGGCATTGACGATCGTGTTGCGCAAAGCCTTCTATGGAAAAAAAGAAGTCGCAACGAGTTCCACCTGGGGCTGCGGCTTCACCCGCCCCACCGTTAGGATGCAATATACCGGAACGTCGTATGCGATGAGCATCGTAGATTTTTTCCGGCCATTCGTTAAGGTGAATACCTCGTACTCCGGTATCAAAAAGCTCTTTCCTGCCACTGCAGAGTATGAAAGCCGGGTCGACGATATTGCAGAGATCAGTCTGAACCAGGGGATGATAAAACCGCTTTTGAAGGTGCTCGGCAAGATGCGTTGGATACAGCACGGAAATATCCAACTCTATATCGGCTATATTATTCTGACCATCGTTGTCATGCTGTTTTTCATCAGATAACAGCCCAGGTTTTTTTTCGAGGGAAACACAATGCAATCGTTTTTATGCTTCGGTTTGGCGCTTATCGCAGCGCCGCTCTTCCCGGGAATCATCCTGAAGGTCAAGGCGTTTTTTGCCGGGAAAAAGGGGCCGCCGCTCCTGATTAAATATTATACATTGATCAAACTTTTTAAGAAGGGTTCGGTTTACAGCACCAGCACGAGCTTTGTTTTCAGAATGGGGCCCTCAGTCTCCTTTGCCGCGGCGGTTATGACCCTGCTGTTCTTTCCCTTTGCCGGTATAAAACCCGTCATCTCCTTTCACGGTGACGTCATCGTGCTCTTTTATATCATGGGGCTGGGCAGGTTTTTTACAATCCTCGCAGCATTGGATACTGCTTCGCCGTTTGAAGGCATGGGAGCGGCGCGTGAGGCATTTTTTTCGATGCTAGCCGAGGCGACCATCTTCATGATCCTGATTCTTTTCTACAGGATGACCGGGTCGTTGAGTTTAGCGGAATATTTCCATAGCAAACATCCCATAACCCTCATCAGCCCGTACGGGGCGTTGCTGCTGTTGGTGATCGTTTCGATGTTCATGGTTCTTCTCACTGAAAACTCGCGGGTACCGGTTGACGATCCTGCAACCCACCTGGAACTGACCATGATCCATGAGGTGATGATACTTGATCACAGCGGCCCGGATCTGGCATTCATCGAGTTGGGGGCTTTCTACAAGCTTCTCTTTTATGCCGCCTTTATCACGCATCTGCTCATACCTGCCAATTTGTTGGGCAATGCTGCCTACACTGTGGTTTTCATAGGTACTCTGGCGATGATCTATGCCCTGATCGGCATCATCGAATCCATCATGGCGCGATTCAAAATGAATCTCGTTGCCAAATATATTCTGACTTCATTTGCCCTGGTCTCCTTTGCCGCCATTCTTACCACCATGGGAGTCGTCTGATGTTGCATATTACCGATACCGTCCTGGTACTCATCTTGTTGTCCGTGCTGCTGTCGCTTGGTTCGAATCGTCTGAAGGCACTGGTGGAAATCATGGTGCTGCAGGGCATTGCCGTCTCGGTCGTTCCGCTTCTGCTGGATTATCACAGCGAAATTCGACCGGGCGGGATCGTTTTTTTTCAGATCATGATTCTCATAAAAGGCGTGCTCATCCCCGGGCTTTTATACATGGCCTTGAAGAAAACGGCTATCAAACGGGAGGTTGAGCCTATCATAGGCTACCATGCCTCACTATTGACGGGGCTTGTCATGATTATGGTCTCCATTCTCGTCACCCAAAGGCTGCATCTTACCTTGCCGGCGGGACACGAGCTGTTGCTGATCACTGCAATTACTACGCTCGCCGCCGGTCTTTTCTTAATGATGAGCAGGCGAAAGGCCATAACTCAGGTCATCGGCTATCTGATGTTGGAAAACGGAATCTATCTCATCGGCACCGCATTGACCAAGCAATCTCATACGCTCTATGTGGTCGAGTTCGGCGTGCTGCTGGATCTTTTGGTCGGCGTGATGATCATGGGCATTATCCTCCATAATATCAAGGATGCCTTCGACGATGTGGATACGACGTTTCTCGGCAGTCTAAAGGATTGAAATTATGATTGAATATGTTTTTATCTTGCCGATGGTCGCAGGCCTTCTGGCATTGTTCCTGCCTTCGGCTCTCGGAAGGGGGATACTGATTATCGCCGCCTTTCTTCACCTGCAGTTGACCTTGATGGGCTGGCTTGGCAAACTCAGCCCCACATTCGTGAATTTTTTCCGCATTACCCCGGAAGGCATGTTGGTTCTTCTTGTCACGTCTTTCATTTTCGCTTTGACCTCGATCTATACGGTTGCCTACATCAGTGAGACGGGCCTTGCCAATGAGCGAATCTTCATCTGCTGCCTGCTGCTCTTCTTAGGCACCATGAGCATGGTGGCTCTGTCGGATCATCCCATCGTGCTGTGGATCGCCATCGAGGCCACCACGCTCGTCAGCGCGCCCCTCATTTTCATCAAAAGATCAAAGGAGGCATTGGAAGCGACCTGGAAGTATGTCATGATCTGTTCCGTGGGTATCGCGCTTGCCCTGCTAGGTTGTTTTTTCATTACGCTGTCCATGGATATCGGCAATATCGAGGCGCCGTTTTCTTTCCTGTCCTTGAATCAGGTGGCAAGTCACCTCGATCCGCTGTGGCTGAAAGCCGGTTTCGTATTTATTGTCATCGGCTTCGGTACCAAGATGGGGCTTGCTCCCATGCACACGTGGTTGCCCGATGCCCATAGCCAGGCGCCGAGCGCTGTGTCCGCGTTGCTTTCCGGGGCGCTGTTGAACTGTGCTTTCCTGGGAATATACAAAGTCCATGTATTGATGAATTATGCAGGCCTGGGAGCTTTTTCCAGCAATGTGTTGATCGCCTTCGGGTTGTTTTCGGTTCTGGTTGCCGGAATTTTCATTTTGAACCAGCCCGACTATAAACGGATGCTTGCCTACTCAAGTATCGAGAATATGGGAGTCATTGCCTTCGGTATCGGCATCGGGGGCATTGCAAGTTTCGGCGCGATACTGCATATGATTCACCACTCACTGTTGAAATCTTCCCTGTTTTTGTCCTCAGGCAATATCCTTTTGGGATTCGGCACCAAGCTGGTGCCCAAAGTCGGCAACATGGCCAAGCTCTTTCCGAAAACATTTGTGTCGTTTTTTGCAGGATTTGCAGGTATTTCGGGGTTCCCTCCGTTTGGTATCTTCATCAGTGAAGTGCTGATTATTATCGGTGCTTTCCAGAGTGGAAAATACGTGGCCGTAGGCATACTGATTTTCGGCCTGATCCTGGTTTTTGCCGGTGCCTCGCGTATCGTGATGGATATCTCGTTTGGCGAGACATCTCAAGAGGTGTTGGTGAAGGAAAAGTTTTTCCGGGTCATGCCTTCCGCCGTTCTTCTTCTGAGCTCCATTGCTCTTGTTGTCTGGATACCGGACAGTATTTATCAGAAAATTCTACATACCATCCAAATCATCGGGGGATCATTCCATGGGTAATCTTCTGAAAATACGAAACGGTCAGACGGTAAAACGAAGCGATATCCCGGATTGCGGACTGGATAGCTTCCTCCAGACGTTGCTGGACTTTGTAAAAGAAGACGGTTATGTCGTTCAGTTTTTTGCCTACCGCGACGGGGACTGTCATCGGATGCTTGCCGTGGTGCGCAACGACGACCTCTATGTAACGGGTACCGAAGTGGGGACATCTTTTCCGTCTCTTACCTCGATGAGCAAGAAAGTTCATATGTTCGAGAGGGAGATTGCCGAACAGTACGGCATCAGACCCACCGGGCATCCTTGGCTTAAACCCGTCCGTTACCACGTTAATTATTCGGGAGCACCCGATATTTTCGGAAATGATTATGCGGCCGATATTCCCGGCAACTATGATTATTTTCGGGTGGAAGGAGAATCCGTCCACGAGGTGGCTGTGGGACCGGTGCATGCCGGCATCATCGAGCCGGGGCATTTTCGCTTTCAGTGCGCCGGCGAACAGGTTTTACATCTGGAAATTCAGCTTGGGTATCAACACCGCGGTGTGGAAAAGATGCTCTGCAAGGTGCCGTTGAGGCGTCTGCCGGTTATCTGCGAAGGTATTGCCGGAGATACGTCCATCGGCCATAATCTGTGCTCCTGCCAGGCGCTGGAAGCCTTGGCCGGTCTCCGGGTGGATCGCGGGGCGAGCCTTGTGCGGGTGATTGCCCTTGAACTTGAAAGAATCGCAAACCATGTCGGTGACCTGGGTGCTTTGAGCGGTGACGTCGCCTTTAATCCTCCGGCGGCGTATTTCGGCAGGATCAGGGGTGAGTTTTTAAATCTTCTCCAGGTACTCTCCGGCAACCGGTTCGGCAAAGGCCTCGTACGACCGGGCGGGATAGCTCATGTCATGGGGGATGAACAGCACCGGTTGATCGCCGACAAGCTTGCCGAAGTCACCCCGGAGATCAAAAATGTATGCGACCTTTTATTTTCCGCGCATACCGTGCAGGCGCGATTCGAGCAGACCGGCCCGGTGTCGCTTGAAACGGCCAAGGAACTGGGATTGGTGGGATATGCGGGGAGGGCCTGCGGAGTGGATTATGACGCGCGCCTTGCTTTTCCAACGGAATTGTATGCCACTCTGCCGGCTTGTGCTCACTCCGTGGCCGATGGGGATGTGAACAGCCGCGCGGTTGTGAGAAAAGAAGAGATTTTCCACTCGCTGTCTCTCATTGAAACCATGTTGGCGCGGTTTGAAACGACGAGCCTGCAGGTGCGTCAGCAGAACCTGAGCCTTGCCCCATCGTCCATGGTGGTCACTGTCAACGAAGCCTGGCGGGGCGAGGTCTCCCACTGCGTTTTGACCGACGCCGACGGCGGCATTCTGCGCTATAAGGTAAAAGATCCGTCATTTCATAACTGGACGGGGCTTGCGATGTCGCTTCGCAATCAGGAGATCTCGGATTTTCCGTTGTGCAATAAGAGTTATAATCTTTCTTACTGTGGTTTTGATTTGTAGAATTATGAGAATTTTGAGATAGACTCGGAAGGTCATTTGCCATGTTGAAGGTCATCAAGAACAGATTCGAACAGGGGTGCCGCACGTCATCGTATCCCAGGCAACCCATCGCCCTGTATTCCAGGTACCGGGGACGGCCGGTCATCAATAAGGATTGTGCACCGGCAGTGGCCCGGAAATGTGCTGAGATCTGTCCGCAGGAGGCCATAAATCCGCAGACCATGACCATCGATCTTGGGCGTTGCACGTTTTGCGGAGAATGCGCGGCCGTCGAGGATGGCGCCTTTGTCCGTTTCAGCCAGGATTTCGAACTGGGGACGGCCAACCGGCAGGACCTGATTACCGACGGCAGTCTGCCCGATCTTGCCGCCCACGCCAAAGCACATTTCAAGAAACTTTTCGGGCGATCCCTGCAACTCAGACAAGTGTCCGCGGCCGGCTGCAATGCCTGCGAGGCCGACACCAATGTTTTGAATACGCCGTTTTTCGATCTTTCCCGTTTCGGTATAGATTTTGTCGCTTCACCGCGCCATGCCGACGGTATCCATGTCACAGGACCGATTTCGATGAATATGAAGGCGGCGCTTCTGGCAACCTATGAGGCCGTGCCGTCACCCAAGGTGGTAATCGCCTCCGGCAGCTGTGCCATTGCCGGGGGTCCGTTCTACGGAAGCCCCGAGGTTGTAGGCGATCTTGGCAGCCTTCTGCCAGTGGATCTTTATATCCCCGGCTGCCCGCCCCATCCGTTGACGACGCTGCATGCTCTGTTAAAATTCTTCAAGTAATCCAATGGAATAAAGATTGGTGTTGATACTTTCGAGGGCTGCGTTTTTTTCAGAAGAAGAGGATTGTCACGGCTGAAATGCCGCTGCGCGCCGTCACGTGTACCGGATTCCAAATTTGGGAGACCCTATTCGAAGTAATCGAGCTGCAACAACGTTTATTTGGGGACATCCTCCTCTTTTTCCTTCAGATCGGTGAGCGAGAGTAAATGCGAACGGAGGTTCTTGGCGCTGTTGGTCAACCCCAGTTTCCGACGAAGTCCTTTGCGGTGAAAATCGATTCCGCTCACTGACAGTCCCAATACTTCCGCCATTTCTTTGCTTGTCCTGCCGTTGCGGACCATATTTGCGATTTCCATCTCCTGCGGGGTGAACAACATGCCCAGGGACGTCAACCGGTGAAGAAACGGGGAGACGATATCTCTAAGATTCGTATTGATTATTTCGGTGAGGGTCAGTTGGACCTCGGAGAGTTTCCCTTGCAACAGTTTTTCCACGTATGGGAGAACGAGCTGGTTGACGTTTTGGTAGATGGTCTCCTCAATCCGTTTTCTGTCTTCCCCACGTTGTTGCAGCAGTACCCGAAGGGCGATATTGGTTTCCTTCAGGCGTTCCCGTTCACGGAGCAATTCCGCTTCCTTGGCGCGCAACTCTTCCTGCACCTCCATGATCGGCGTGATTTCCTCGTGGGTAACAATCACCATTTTTACTTGTTGATCCCGAAAGGG
>JBJKQT010000266.1:0-4532 GCA_046705065.1 Desulfocapsaceae bacterium | reverse complement strand
CTGGTGTAGTGCTTTATGATGGAGACGCTGTCGTGGGTTTTGGAAATAGCCTGTATGCTGTTCCCATATCCAGTCTCTGGGGGACAACCTGAAATCGCGGGGAGCCGTTACGGATTTTGAAAACGATGCGGTTTTTGTTTTGGGGGTGTTTTTTGAGTTTATCCACTGATCTAGTTTTGAAAAACATCAGTATTGCATAGGCATTTTATCTCCTTTTAATTGGCGGCAGATAAAGTTTTTCATAATTTCCAAAACCCTGTCTGTTTCTGCACCGGCTTTGCACGCAAATCCGTGCGGCATATCAAGGAACCATTCGATATCAGCAGCTCCACCGGCAGTGCGGTACATATCAACGAAATGGTCCACGGGAGCCAACGGGACATTGCGATCGGCCGTTCCCTGGATAATCAGAACTGGCGGCAAATCGAGTTCTTCCCCTTGTTCTAAAGCAAGAAGGGGATTTCCTTCCTCCATGTTGTCAGGATGCAGAAAATATCCGTCGGTCGCTTGGACAAGAAAGCTGTTGTTATTCTCTTTTGCAAATAAATACCTCGCATACGGATCAATTATCGGCCATAAAACCATCAGATATAAAAGCCGCGCATTCTTGTCCTTTCCTTCCGGCAGGTCCAAGACGCCATAACGGGCATCATCGGGGCGCATGGCACTAAGGAGCAACGCATGGCCGCCGCTGGATGTTCCAAGACCACCGATTCTGTCGGGAATGACATTGAAATCGCCGGCATGTGCTTTTACCCACCGCGTAGCGTAATTGACATCATTCACTTGTGCAGGATATGTGTACCTGGGCGACTTGCGGCATTCGATAGCAACCACGACAACGCCGCTTTCGGCCAGCGACAGGTCAATTATTTCATTATCCAATAGCCCGCCCTTGGTCCACGCGCCACCGTGCACATCTATCAAAGCGGGAAAAGGGCCGGGCTTTTCCGGCATATAAATGCGTGCGGGCCAAGACTCCTCTCCATCCTGCCTATATATCACATCAACGACCCGAACCTTATTTTTGTTTTTTGAAGTATAAAGGGCTGTTTGAGGCATATATGATATCTTTTCTATTTCTAACTAGTTATTGGTCCAATAAGTTATTCTGCGGATCTGTCTTCTTTCCAATCAAATCCACGATAAAATAGACAATGGGCTATACCCAATGCAATTGAAAGTCTTCCTCCGATTTTAATGGACAATTCTATCATCATTGTTTCTTATTAGCGGCAAATCATTAAAATCCTTGGAATCTGCATTGCAAAACGGAATAAAAGCCTTTCAGACAAATGAAACTTGTTACAGATCTAGGGAGGTTCTTCAAATGTTACGTATACTTCCATCCTATCATAACAACACATTTCCGAATTTCGCTACTCAAAAACGTCAGATGATATCGTGACTCTTAAAATCGTCGAAATATCACTATCTGTTGGGCAGGAATGGCTGGCCATTCCGGAATAGATTTCAGGAAGCTCAGTATTCAGATAAATCCTTTCGGGTATCATTGCCGATTGAAATCTCAAAATCCTGCAGCAGTTGCAACGAGACGGGACTTGACAACCGGTCTTTTTTTGATATCATAAAAAGACCGGAGGTGACGAAATGAACATTTCAAAAGATATCAGACCGATTACGTATCTGAAATCCAAGGCAGCCGATCTGTTAAATCAGATCAACGAGACTCATCGTCCCGTTGTTATTACTCAAAATGGCGAGCCGAGAGCTGTACTGCAGGATCCTGAAAGCTATGAAAATATGCGAAATGCTATCAGCATACTGATGCTGATTTCCCAGGGGGAAGAGGATATAAAGAATGGGAAGGTCAAGTTGCAAGAGGACGTATTCATGGAAATCGAAAAGTCTCTTAAAGAGAAAATGAGATGAAAAAGACCTATTTGGTCAGATGGTCAACTTCATCGGAAAGAGACCTCAAGGATGTCATAGAATACATAGCAAAAGACGGTCCATCGGGGGCTTACGAAGTATTTAAAAGGATCAAAGAAAAAACATCAGACCTTCATTCCTTTCCAAGCAGAGGGCGCATTGTTCCAGAGCTTCAGGACCAAGGAATAACACAATATCGGGAACTGATCGTCGCACCATGGAGAATTATTTACAGGATTTCGGAGGGTACCGTGTACGTTCTAGCTCTGTTTGATTCCCGTCGGAATGTGGAAGACATTCTCTTTAAAAGGCTGCTGGGTTTCAAACTATGAATCTGCCAAGGCCTATGCCCGTGGGAGGGAGTGAATCATGCAAACTGAAAGACACGTTAAACTATTTAAGAATGGGAGAAATCAGGCGCTACGCATTCCAAGTGAGTATGAGTTGCGGGGAGATGAGGCCGTGATTCGAAAAGAAGGGACAAAATTGATAATCGAACCTGTTCAGCACCGTTTCCTACTGAAGGTCATGGCCGACTGGCAGCCTTTGGCTGATGATTTTCCCGATGTCGATGCAGATCTACTGCCGTTAAATGATATCGAGTTGTGAGATGACAGATTTCACTTATTTTTTGGATACCAATATCCTCTCCAATCTGATACGCGACCCGGCCGGCACCCCAATAGGCCCCAATGACTTACTTATTGCGGCCCAAGCCCTGTCACTTGGCCTTGTCCTCGTTTCCGCAAATATCAAAGAATTCTCTCGAGTACCGGGATTGTCGGTGGAGAACTGGCTCGAATAGCCATTCCTTATTTCCTTCACTGGTCCCAATAGCACCAGGAATAGTCTCAATCTCTGACAATGTTAATGTGTATGGTACTGCCAATTAACAGCTTTTCTCTCAAAAAAGTTCGAGCGCGGTCGAGGTTGGCATGCGTGACGAACCCTCACCCGGCTTGACGTCGCTTGACTTCATAAATAAGGTAATTTAAGCGATTATCAGAGGATGCATTCCGCTCAAGAGAATCTGCTCCGCCGTCGAAGAGAACGGGACAAAGCGCGGGCAGAACGCCGAAACGTATTGAATCTCAGAGAGCAAGAGCTAAAGATATATTTCTTGACCAAACGTTTGCAAAAAAAATGAATTTTCCAAAAGGGCTGTCGATTTTCGGACGGGCCAAACGGCTAACCCGCTTTTCTCATCATTCCAAATTGACACAGAGTTCATAAGAAATGCGGGTAAAAGGTGCAGGACCAAAATTAAATCGAAAGGAGACATACCATGAAATTCATGATGCTGATGATCCCGGCCGTTTACCACGGCAACAAAAAACTAGACAACTTTGTTCCGCCGGCGGACATGGTTGAGAAGATGACCAAGTACAACGATGAATTGGCCAATGCCGGCCTGCTCGGCGAATTAAATGGCCTGCACCCGTTAACCAAGGGAGCGCGTGTGTCGTTTGCCCAAGGAAAGCCAATCGTAACCGACGGGCAGTTTGTTAAAGCAGAGGAAGTGTTGGGTGGCTACTGGTTTATCAACGCCAAATCCAAAGACGAGGTGGTAAAATGGGCGCAACGTTGCCCGGCACAAGACGGCGACATTATTGAAATCCGACAAATATTCACGGAAGAAGATTTCGCTCCGGCGAAATAGGAGGACTTCTGGAGAGGTGACATGATGAAGCAAGCAAAAAACACGATTTGCCTTTGGTATGATGGTGATGCCGAGGAGGCGGCGCGTTTTTACGCCAAGACCTTCCCCAATTCATCCGTTGGAGCGGTACACCGTGCACCAGGTGATTTCCCGTCCGGGAAACAAGGGGATGTCTTGATGATCGAGTTTACCGTGATGGGAATTCCCTGCCTCGGACTCAATGGCGGACCCAGCTTCAAGCACAGCGAAGCGTTTTCGTTTCAGGTTGCAACCACCGACCAGGCCGAAACGGATCGCTACTGGAACGCGATCGTAGGCAACGGCGGTGAAGAGAGTGCATGCGGTTGGTGCAAGGACAAATGGGGCCTGTCCTGGCAGATCACACCACTGGCTTTGACAAAAGCGGTAACCGATCCCGATCGTGCTGCCGCCAGGCGCGCATTCGATGCGATGATGCAGATGAATAAGATCGATATCGCGACAATCGAGGCGGCACACCGCGGTTGAGGTCCAGTATCCACAGGGCATGCATCTCTATTTTTTCTGGATTGATGTTGATCTATCTGAAACAGGACGGGCTCACCCATGAATATTAAAGCGATAGACCACATCGTCTTGACAGTCAAGGACCTCAAGGCCACTTGCAAGTTCTATGCTCAGGTGCTTGGAATGCGAGTCACCACCTTTGCTGGCGGGAGAAAAGCTCTGTCTTTTGGGGCGCAGAAGATCAATCTTCATCAGCACGGGCAAGAATTCGAGCCAAAGGCGAAGAAACCGACTCCGGGGTCCGCTGATCTATGTTTTATCACAGCGATACCCATTCCAGATGTGGTCGGACACCTTGGTATGAATGGTGTTGAAATAGTAGAAGGTCCAGTCCGGAGAACAGGTGCCACAGGTACTATCGAGTCAGTGTATTTCCGAGATCCGGATGGAAACCTGATTGAGTTATCGAATTACGAAAACGCATAGCAACACC
>JBJKQT010000265.1:0-4537 GCA_046705065.1 Desulfocapsaceae bacterium | reverse complement strand
CATGAAATTGTCAGGCACCGGCCGTGCTCCTTCCTGCAGGAGAGTCAGCGCTACTGCCGGTATAGTGAAGACAAATTCGATAACCAGGTGAGTTTCATCAAGCCGATGTTCTATAAAGAGGAATCGGATGAATACCGGCTTTGGGAAAAGGCAATGTCGGATACCGAGGCAATATATCTCAAACTTTTGGAGAGTTCGAGTCCGCAGGCAGCAAGAACCGTTCTGCCGAACTCATGTAAAACGGAGATCATCGTTTACTGCAATCTTGAAGAATGGCGGCATATTTTCCGATTACGAACGACTCCTGCGGCAGAGCCGTCCATGCGTGAAATCATGATTCCGTTGGCTGAAGAGTTCGGCAGACGATACCCTGTTGCCATGAAGGAGGAGAGAGTGCAATAACCATAACATGATGTTCTCGTAAAAAGTCACGGGTCTTTTTCGAGAGTCCATCAGGATTGCTAGATTAAAAAAAGGGGAGGCTGTCGCAGACAGCCTCCCCTTTTTGCTTACTTAAGAAACAGGATTATTTAGAAAACACCTTCGACTTTTCCTGTTTCGAGATTGACGTCAACACGCTTGAACGCCGGGTTGGATCCGGTGCCGGGCATGAGACTGATGGTTCCTGCAACCGGTACGATGAAACCTGCACCTCCGTAAGTCAGAACCTCGCGGATGGTGAGTCTCCAGCCTTTGGGCACTCCTTTCAATGAAGGGTTGTCGGACAGGGAGAGATGTGTCTTGACCATACACATGCCAAGTTTGGAGAGAACCGGATCCTTCTGGATTCTCTCGATGGCCTTGTTCGCCTCTCCTGAATAATCGACGCCATCGGCGCCATAAACCTCTTTGGCGATGAGTTCGATCCTCTGTTTGATTGGCATGTCAAGCTCGTAGAGGAATTTGAACTGGGTTTTCTCTTCGCAGGCAGCGATAACCGTCTTGGCAAATTCAATGGCTCCTTCGCCGCCTTTTTCCCAATGACGGGAAAGGGCAACCTTGGCACCTTCTGCCTCGCAGAGTTCACGAACCTTGGCGATTTCCGCATCGGTGTCGGTGTAGAAGGCGTTTATACAGACAACCGGGCTGATTCCTGCCTTCCGGACGTTTCTGATATGATGGATAAGGTTTGCACAGCCCTTCTCAACCCACTCAACACTTTCCTCCAGGTACTCTTTGGGCATGGCCTTGCCTGGTACCGGAACCGGAGCGCCGCCATGGCATTTCAAGGCTCGAATGGTGGCGACGACTACGGCGCAGTCGGGCACAAGACCGGAGTAACGGCATTTCAGGTTCCAGAATTTCTCGAAACCGATATCGGCGCCGAAACCGGACTCGGTGACATGGTAATCAGCGAGCTTCAAACCGACTTTGTCGGCGATGATGGAGCTTTGGCCGATGGCGATATTGGCGAAAGGTCCGGCGTGGACGATGACCGGTTGGCCTTCCAGGGTCTGCATGAGGGAAGGATTGAGGGCTTCGACCATCCATGCGGTCATGGCGCCTGCAACTTTGAGATCTTCCGTTGTTACCGGCTCACCCTTCTTGTTGTAGGCGACGACGATCTTGCCCATCCTCTCCCGCATATCTTTGAGGTCCGTTGCGATGGCAAGAATGGCCATGACCTCTGAAGAGACGGCGATACCGAATTTAGATTTCATCATATATCCGTCGGCTTTGCCGTTCACCCCATCAATACCGATGATGATATTACGCAGAGCCTGACAACAGAAATCCATGATCCAACCCATTTCTACTCGTGTCGGGTCAATGTCCAGACGCTTCATGCCGGTTAGACGGTCGAGTTGCTCGTCAGTGTAGTTTCTCTCATGCTGCATTCTGGAGGTTAATGCAACCATGGCCAGGTTATGGGCGTTCATGATGGCGTTGATGTCGCCTGTAAAACCGAGAGAAAACGGGGTCAGCGGGATGCATTGGGCCAAACCGCCACCTGCTGCAGAACCTTTGATGTTCATGGTTGGTCCGCCTGACGGCTGACGAATGGCTGCACAGACGTTTTTACCCAGCTTGCCGAGACCTTGCACAAGGCCCATTGAAGAGGTCGATTTTCCTTCTCCCAATGGTGTCGGGGTGATGGCAGTTACATCGATGTATTTTCCGTTGGGTTTGTCTTTCAGACGCTCAAGGACCTTTCTGAAATCAATCTTGGCGATGTAATGACCTTGAGGAAGGAGCTCTTCTTTGGTAAGTCCAAGTTTTTCACCTATCTGATAGATGGTCAACATGTTTTTTTCTGCATCTTGTGCAATTTCCCAATCCGCATGTTTCGTAGGATCTAATGCCATAATTCACTCCTTTGTTAGTTTGGGGTCCCTCATTGGAACGGCAAGGTCAGGACCCATGAATTGTGTTGAAAAACATACAGAACAAGCCGATATGCAAAACGTGGTCAAAAAGAACACTCGTGGCCGCCGTTATTGATATGTTTTTTCGAGACAATCTTCCCTGGCGCTGATTTGAATTGTACCGGGGATTCAAAGAACGGATAAATGCAGACATCGGTTACAGCAATAGTATCGCTTCCCGACAAAAGAAAAGGGAGAGCTTCTGGCGTTTTGTTGGTGAAATTGGCCATGCGATCAATGATTCCTCAACGGAAAAACGACACCCCTCATAGAACAACATGGTTCTCGTACCATAAATATATCCGATAGGCAAACTCTTTTTACTTTGTATGATTCGTAAAATATCCAGGGGACGGAGCAAAAAAAATGATCGAATACTGACCTGTTGCGCTTTTACATATTTTACCGATACATTTCACTTCAAATCCCTGGAAAAGAAATGATCAGGTTGAGGATATCATTCCTCAGTTAAGGGAATTGAAAAACGTCAATGAGTAAGACCGGCAGACTCTTCGATTTTCTCTTCAACTTCCGTTTGAGAATACTGCTTGATTTCTCCTTTTATGGTGATGATTATCCATTCCCCGTCTTTGTCGCAGGCTTTGACAAGACAGGGTATCTGTGTATTGTTTTTGAGTGCAAGAAGGCAATCTTCATCTATTTTCTTTTCCTTGATGAATTTCAATTCTCTCTTGCCGGCAATTTCACGAAACGCGGTAACCGCATTTTCCAAAACGAGAATATTGTTATATTCTTCTGGAGATATTTCTTGTATTTTCAGGCGAAGAGCGTTGATTTGTTCCTTTTTAGATGCAATTTCAGCAACTATTCGCTCCAGTTCCTCTGTATCCGAGGAGGGTGTGGAGAAGAGAATCTGTTTGTGTATTTCGAGATCCGCCTCTATGTAGTTTATTTTTTTTAGGATATCTTGAACCATTTTGTTCATGTGTCTGTCCTTGGATAAAAAAATCCTGCATAATGAGTCATTTAGAGTTGCCGGTTCAAAGAAGTAACAGCCCTTGCTTTGCCTAAATTGGGAACGTTGCACTGCAATACTCTGCAAAATACCATATTTTTCAAGAAAATGAAGGGTGATCGGAAAAAGTGGTTTTTTACTAAATCTTTGCTTGAAAAGTGATTCTGCGCTTGTTTTTTCCTGGAAAAAGGAGTTCTCTTATTTGAAGGATTGTCTTATATTTAGTTAAAAATCTATTTTAAATTTTTCCCATTTAATCTCATAAGTCGCATGGCAGAAAAAACTCTCACCTCTCCCCGTAAAACAACATCTTTAAAAAAAACGGTAAAGGATCAATCCGGAGCCGGAAAGGTCAAGATTGGGGAGTTATTGAGTAAAGCAGGATATATAACCCCAACCCAGCTGGAAGTCGCAAAGAAAGAAATGAACAAAACCGGCGCACGGTTGGGTGCCATTCTTCGTAGGTTCGACTATATCGACGATGATACAATCTTTAATTTTCTCAGCCGCCAACACAACTATCCCGCCGTTATCATAAAAGACGAACCTCCGTCAAAAGATGTATTAAATTTAGTATCCTATGAAACAGCTAAAGAGTATATGGCCTTTCCTCTCAGGATGGCCGGAAATACTTTGCAGATCACCATGGCCGAACCGTCCGATGCAACGGCTGTAGAAGAATTGCAGAATACCCTGAACAAAGAACTTTCCGTTTGCGTGTCCACTGAAAACGACATCGTGGAAGCTTATAAAAAGTATTATAAAATCAGTGAGGAAGAGGCCAAAACATTCTTTGTTTCCGGCGATGAGGATTCGGAAGAGCTTTCCATAACACAAGTAGACGACTTCGGGTCCATTGTTGCGGATGCAGCCGATGAGTTCGAGATTGAAAGTTTGGATGAAGACGAGGTTCGGGGAGATCAGTTTGCGGCATCGGATGCCCCTATCATCAAATTGGTGAACGGTATCCTTGTAAAGGCCGTTCAGGAAGGGGTTTCCGACGTGCATGTGGAACCTTACGAGAAAAACATGCAGGTTCGCTACCGGAAAGACGGTGCACTCTTCAAATCCATGAACCTGCCTCTTAATATCAAAAATGCCCTTGTTGCCCGGATGAAAATTCTGGCAGGGCTCGACATAACCGAGAGGCGTGTGCCGCAGGACGGCCGTATAAAGATGCGTATGGGGAGAAACC
>JBJKQT010000264.1:0-2525 GCA_046705065.1 Desulfocapsaceae bacterium | reverse complement strand
TTATGTTTTCCTGCGCCGGTACCGTCTCATTCATAGCGGAACAAGGTTGAAAAATCACTCTTTCGCTTAATCTCTACGCTGCGCGAGAAAAAGTTTTCCTTGGGATAGCAGCTATTTAATTCTTTAAGAAACTATCTGGATCTTCTTGATCTGCAACCAAAATTCTAATTCATCAAAACAAACAAGAATTCAAAAATGAAGTGTGAAATTGGAACGTTATGCACACAAATCTTGAGGTCAGAGAAAAAAGCCGCCACCTGATGATCTGTTATCCTTTATGGTGAGCGGTCAGGAAAAATAAAGAAGGAACAGTCGAAAAATATCTTCTCGGAAGAAAAGATAAAAGAGTGCTGCGCAGGAGAGAAAAGGCCCGAAAGGAATTCTGGTGTTGCCTCCCTTTTTTTGTTGTATCATAGCCAGCAACCCGAAAAGACTTCCCGTAATGGAGCTCATGAATATGACAAAAGGCAGAGACTGCCAACCGAGAAAGGCCCCGATCATCGCAAGAAGTTTTATGTCTCCTCCACCCATTCCCTCTTGTTTTCTCAGGAGGTAGTACGTAAGAGCTATGGCATAGAGGACTCCGCCTCCTGCAAGAAGTCCCACCAAAGATGCCTTCCAGGTGACGAACGAGTTGAAGAAGGAGAAGAGAAAGCCGACGAGTATGCCTGGAATACTGATGACATCCGGGATGATTTGATGATGAATATCGATCCAGATGATGGAGAGGAGTGCGGCACAGAAAAGAAAATACCCGGCAGCTGTCAGTGTTGGGCCGAATCGAAAGACAACGGCTGCCGTCAGCAAGGACATCAAGGCTTCAACAACAGGATATTGGAAGGAAATAGGCTCTCTGCAATGTCTGCATCGGCCGCGCAGAAAGAAAAAACTGAGCAAGGGAATATTTTCAAACCAGGAGAGACGGGCCTTGCATTTTGGGCAATGTGATGGCGGGAAAACGATGGAGCTATCTTCCTCGGGCAGACGCAGAATCACAACATTTAAAAAACTGCCGACAATGGCACCGAAAAGCAGGGCACCGAAGAGAATGAATGGATCTTTGGCCATTAAAACTCCATTGAAAAATTACTCAATAAAAATTATTTGAAGACCATACTATGTCTCAATACCAGGAAAATGCAACCATTATTCGGGTTGAACAATTAACGGAAGCAAATATACGTCTGACCTTACAGACGGAATATATAGCAGCGGCTGCCAGACCGGGACAATTTGTGATGATTCGCGCCGGCAAAAGTAAGGACCCGCTTCTACGTCGGCCCTTTTCCATCCATCAGACAAGCAGCACAGGCCGGATTCAGATTCTTTTCAAGGTGGTCGGGCGCGGCACAGCACTCTTGGCCCATTGTAAAGAAGGAGAAAAACTCTCTGTTTTCGGTCCACTTGGAAAAGGATTTCATATCGATCCGGGAAAGGCTGCCTGTATCGTCGGCGGGGGAATGGGGATTGCCCCCCTGCTCTTTTTGGCCAAGAGAATATGTCAGACTAAGAAGAGCACGGATACCGATTTGATTGTTCTCGGTGCAAAAAACCGGGAAGAGGTCGAACCGTTACTCAACGATTTTCATTATCTCGATCTCGGAGTGATGGTTGCCACCGATGACGGGTCCTTGGGCTTGCATGGCATGGCCACGGATGTGTTTCATTCCCTTGATTTACCGAAAGACTGCACTGTTTATTGCTGCGGCCCGGAACCCATGATGAAGGAAGTTTTCCGTCAGTGCCATAAGAAAAAGATCGAGTGTCAGGTCTCTGTCGAAAGTTTTATGGCGTGTGGGATGGGGGCCTGCCTTGGCTGCAATATGGAAGCCCGGAAAGGCGGCTATATCCACGTGTGCTCTGATGGTCCGGTATTCAATGCGGAGGATTTGGCATGGAATATGTAGAGGATAGGAATAATTTTCCGGACCTTCGGGTAAAAATCGGGACGCTTGAACTCAGAAATCCGGTTTTGACGGCTTCGGGGACCTTCGGCTATGCTCGTGAATTTGCAAACCTCCTTAATTTGCATAGGCTCGGCGGGGTGATCGTCAAAGGTATATCTCTTAATCCTCGCCCTGGAAATCCTCCTCCGCGCATTGTGGAAACCGCTTGTGGAATGTTGAATGCCATCGGCTTGGAAAATGTCGGTGTCGACCGGTTTATTTTGGAGAAAATGCCCTTTCTTGAAGGGATAAATACTAGGATAGTAGTTAATATCTTGGGAGAGTCCGTTGAAGAATACAAGTTGATCACCGAGAAGTTGGATGTGGTTCCAGGAATATCGGCCATCGAGGTGAATATATCTTGTCCGAATGTGAAAAAGGGTGGGGTGGCCTTCGGCAGCGATCCGAAAATGGCGGCGGCTGTTACTAAAGCCGTAAAAGAAAATACCGCCTTACCGGTAATAGTCAAACTCTCACCCAACGTAACCGATATCACCCAGGTTGCCCTGGCAGTGGAGCAAGCTGGAGCCGACTCCGTCTCCCTTATCAACACCCTGATCGGAATGGCCATTAATTTGA
>JBJKQT010000263.1:0-3977 GCA_046705065.1 Desulfocapsaceae bacterium | reverse complement strand
AAATATTTCCAAGAACATTATGCTGAAGCGCTTCTTCTCTACAAGCAATTTGAGGAAAGGCATCCGACAAACGAGGCCATGCCGTATATCATGTATCAAAAGGGAATGTGTAATTATAACCGTATTGATACCATCGACAGAGACACGGATGGTGCCGTTCAGGCAATTCAGGATTTCTCGCAGTTGTTAAGAGCATATCCGGTCTCACCGTATACGGATGAGGCCAAAGCACGAATCAGGGCGGCCAGGGAATTTTTAGCCAACCACGAATTTTTTGTTGTTAAATTCTATCTCAGAAGGGAAAAATACAAACAGGCAGAAGTACGCCTGAAGTATCTCATCACAATGTACCCCGACGCATTGATCATACCTCGGGCCAAAGATCTGCTGGCAAAAATTGAAGCCGGCAATCCTCCTCATTCGGGTTTCGCCGAATGGTTTTCCGATCTCTCCCTACCCAACTGGAAAACCTTTTTTTCAGGCAAATCCAGTATCCCGTCGTCATCTAAAAAAGGAAAATAAGAACCCATCTGAAAAGCTGCGAGGAGTACATCAAATATTTCAAGGGGCTGACAAGGTCAGCCCCTTTTTTTATGCCGCCAATCCTTCGGTTAAAGCCCAGTTCCGGCCAAGAGAAACCTCCATCGCTCTTACCGGGCAGATGGTCACACATTGGCCGCAACCTGTACATTTATCGGCGTCAAATATAACGGTCATGTCAGGACGATGAATAGCCAATGCTCCGGATGGGCAAATGCCCGTACAAGCACCGCACTGAAAGCATTTTTCATCATCGCGACGAATACTTGCAGCGAGGCGTTCGACCTGCACGCCAAAGCTTTGCAAATACTCCAATCCAGCTTTGACATTGCTTTTGCTCCCCTTCAAGCCGAGAATCATCATGCCCTCTCGATGCGGCAGGATATCGGCCTTGAGAATATTGGATTCTATATCATACTGTTTCACAAGTTGATAAATAAACGGCTGCTCGCTAGTATCTTTGGGAAATCGAAGAATATAAATTCGTGTGTACATATATGCATGTTCCTTTCGACGGGTACCGAAACCTAAGTTTCGTTTCTTATACTTTTAGCTGTTATTGTCGTGTGTTACTTATCCTTTTCTCCCTTCATTCTCTCTTGAAGAGAAGCCAACAACTCCACTACCGGTTTATCGGTATCCAGAACGAGGAGTCGGTCGGAAGAAAGCTCGTCAGGCGGTTCAAATCGAGTCTTCTGTTCCAGATAAATCTCCCAACGCCCATCGGAAACGGCATGCCGGTCTTCCAGTCTCTGTTCCATCCGTTTTTTCAAAACCGCTTCCGAGCATTGGCATTGGATGAACAAAACCCTTGCATCTCCGCAAAATTCTGAACAAATACGCTTCCGTTCAACAGTTGATTGATACGAGGCGTCCAGAATGACGCAAGTGTTGCTTTTCTGTTCCAAATCTTTTCGAGCCAAGGCGATTAAGGCGTCATAAGTCTTCCGGGAAAATTCATGGCTGTAGATCCCGGAATCATATGCAGTATTTTGCCTGCTGTCGGCGGCCACGCCAGCCAGCTTCTTACGGACGACATCAGAGTTGTAGTATGAGCATCCCCAATGCTCGGCGCAGGCATTGGCAAGATAACTCTTCCCGGAAGCTATCATTCCGAAAAAAACCAGTAGTCGTTTTCCCCCAGGAGTCCAGCTCATTTCAGGCTCCAGCGTACTTTGCCGCCAGTTGAAAATATTTGCTTGCCTGTTCCAGGCACTTCTGTGCCGTCTGGGCATCGACCGAGGGATCACTTGCGGTAAAAAGCCCTATTTTTCCCCTTACATATGCCCGGTAGCATTTGTAAAAATCAAGGACCTTCAAAAGCTCCTCATCCCCCGACTCAGTCACAAAGCGAGTAATGAAATACGAAGAAAAATCCGACAGACCGTGAAAATCGAGATCCATGGCCAAAAATGCAATATCCGCTGCTATGTCCGAATAACGAAATCTTTCGTTGAATTCAATGCAATCAAAAATATAGACCTTTTGCGCCAAACAGATATTGGCCGAATAAAGATCGCCATGACAATCCCGGATCTTTCCCGAGACAACCCGGTCATCAAACCGTTTTGTATCAGCCAAGACCCCCAGGGAATAGGTTTTTATCTTTTCGAAGAGTTCTCTGCTTAAAGCTCCTTTTCCGATAAACCCCTCGGTTTGATCGAAATTTTCTTCTACATTCTTGGCAACCGCCTTGGCCCGGCCGAACTCACCTATGGTTTCGGTTCCTTCGGCGGATCTGTAAAAGGGAATCAATACGGCGATAATTGCGTCGAGATGTTTTTTGGTCAAGCCATTCCGCTGTATAATTGCGGCCATCATCCGGTCCTCAGGCATACGGGCCATTTTGATGCCGCATTCGACTTCTTCACCTGGTCCCTCAAGAGAATACCGATCATCAACAAGATTGACAGTTACTGTGTCCAGGTACAGGTCGGGACAAAGACGGCGATTCAAGTTCAATTCCTGATTGCAATAATATTTTCTTTTTTCCAAAGTGGAAAAATCAAGGAAACCAAAATCCACCGGCTTTTTCCATTTATAAACATAGTCGCCTGCCATAACGACAAAAGATATATGGGTCTGGATCAACCTAGGCTCATCGACTTCATGCGGATAGCTGTCCGCCCTGAGCAGATATTGTATATAGGGAGGGAGATGTTTCAGGTCCATTCATTGCTCCTGTTTTTTCGACAATTATATGATTATATAGGCAACAGGGACCTCATAGTAACAGAATCAGGCTCAACAGTAAACTCTTACAAATCCGCTTTACCTCAACCTCAAATCATGCTAGTGTGCAATATATCGTTTTTTCCTGATATTTCATATAAACACTCCTTCATATTCTCCTTGTTTGACTTCATATGGATCATAGACAACTCATCACATTGCTCTCTCAGGTCAAAGATGGTCGTTGCAGTGTTGAAGAGGCAGCTGATCGTTTCCGGCAACTTCCGTCCGAACGTATTGTCGATGCCTGCATTGACCACCATCGAACCCTCCGGACCGGAATACCCGAGGTAATTTATGGAGAGACGAAGTCCGCAGAACAGATAGCGGCAATAGCCTCCGCCATTCTGAAAGCCGGAAGCATACTCATTGCAACCAAGGTGGATGAAGACAAGGCGGAAAGAATTCTTACGGTGGTTCCCGGGCTCCGGTATCACTCAAAGGCCCGGCTCCTCACAGGTAATGCAAAAGAACCAAGGCGGGGCTTGACTCGAGGAAGCATCGCGGTTGTCTGCGCCGGGACATCCGACATCCCAATTGCCGAAGAAGCGAGAATTACCGCGGCAAGCCTTGGTCATCCGGTGGAGTCTTCTTATGATATCGGAATTGCCGGATTACATCGCTTGCTCGAAAATCAGGACATGTTGAGAAACTCCTCGGTGATTATTGTTGTTGCCGGAATGGAAGGGGCACTTCCAAGTGTGGTCGGTGGTTTGGTAAGTTGCCCGGTTATAGGGGTTCCGACCTCGGTGGGATACGGGACCGGTTTCGGTGGTATAGCCGCCTTACTCGGTATGCTGAACAGCTGTGTGCCCGGGTTGGCCGTTGTCAATATTGATAACGGGTTCGGTGCGGGATGCCTTGCCGCCTCCATCAATACCCATTCAACTTTGCCCGAAGAAGGCTGAATTCTTCCAGGGGAAATAGGCAACTTTCACCTAAATAAATTCATTTAACCATTAATTTAATCGATAACCTTGCAAGATTCAGGCATTGCGTTATAATCGCGAAGCTGTCGTCATTGCTAGAAGTGGTTGAAGAATTCTGCCGTCGGGCATCCTCGTTTTTCCCAGAAGCCTCCAAGGACATCCATGAACACATCACTAAAACTGAAGCTCTGCTTAGTTGTTTTTCTCATTTTCTCAGCAATCATCACCATTGTACCGTCTTTCTATCAGGGAACTCCCTCCTGGTGGAAAAAGTAT
>JBJKQT010000262.1:0-21884 GCA_046705065.1 Desulfocapsaceae bacterium | reverse complement strand
TTGATATCCTGCACTGACTCGAAAAGTCAGTTACTTATATAGTGCTAAGTATATAAGAGCTCTCTTTGTTATAGAATTACAAAGAAAACCCTCTGTGTCACAAGGACACGTCGGGCCCGTTTGCTGTACTTGCTATTCAGTTTTCAAGGATCGTCTCCGGTCCACAAAAAGACCGGCGTGGCCGGATGCCACGACGAGACGCGTAGTCTAACGTCTTTCGCTCTCTCTGTCAATACTCTTTTTACTTCATTTTTACTTTCCTCGCCTCAAGGATGCCCCTACCTTCCGGCAACCCAAAGACCGCGGCAAACTACACGATACTTGTTCCACTGTCAACCATTAACTTGGGATTTTTTAAAGAAAGTAGTCTGTTTTAAAAGGAGGAAAAGGCTTAGATTGCAAGGAGAGCCTCCTCTCGGTTCACTTGCCTTCAGTCCATCTCTGCAATGTTTCAATGATCTTTTTTGCCTGGTCGAAACTTGAGATGTTAAATTTCGATTTTTGGAAATACTCCCCTTGCCGTTTTTGATAACGACGGATCGAATACATGTCCTTTCCATATTCTTCTTTGCTTTTATCCCAATTTCTGTAACGGAATATGATTGTAGTCCAAGAACCTTTGGAAAGAATTTCTTTGTCGATCTCTTTAACCAAAAGAACACCGTCTTCCTCGTAATTTACTGAAATTTCATCAATAGTATTTGCCATTATTCTTTGATATTTGTGTGTTTTTGATAAAAGGTGAGTTTCCCGTCTTGTGCGTCGATAATTACTGTATCACCTTCGGAGAAACGACCTTCCAAGAGTTCCATGGCCAATGGATCTTCCAGGTGGCGCTGGATAGCCCTTTTTAGAGGTCGCGCGCCGAATTGCGGATTGTAACCCGAATCCACAAGAAAGTGCTTGGCGCCATCGCTAATTTTCAGTTTTATTTTTCTTTCAAGGATTCTTGCAATGACGCGTTGCAGTTGAATGTCGACGATACCAAGCATGTTCTCTTTGGTAAGGCTTCCGAAAATGATGGTTTCGTCGATTCGGTTGAGGAATTCCGGTTTGAACTGCAAACGAAGGATTTCTGCAACCTGGCGACTGATGTTTTCATGACTTTCTTGTTCTTCCGCCATCTTAAAGATAAGGTCGCTGCCCAAATTTGAAGTCATAATCAGGATCGTATTTTTGAAATCGACAGTTCGGCCTTTTCCGTCGGTCATTCGTCCGTCATCAAGAACTTGAAGCAAAACGTTGAACACATCGGCATGTGCCTTTTCTATCTCATCCAAAAGAATCACTGCATATGGACGTCTGCGGACGGCTTCGGTAAGATAGCCGCCTTCTTCGTAGCCCACGTATCCCGGAGGCGCCCCGATAAGGCGGGCGACCGAATGTTTTTCCATAAATTCGGACATGTCTATGCGAATCATGGCATGTTCGCTGTCGAACAGAAAATCGGCAAGTGCTCTGGCAAGTTCTGTCTTGCCCACGCCGGTCGGGCCTAAAAAGATAAAAGAGCCAAGCGGCCGGTCGGGGTCCTGCAAACCGGCTCTTGCCCGGCGTACGGAATTTGCAATGGCCCTGATGGCGGTGTCTTGGCCCACTACTCGTCTTTTCAATACCTCTTCTGCATGGATGAGTTTCTCGACTTCTCCCTCCAAGAGCCTGTCCACGGGAATTCCCGTCCATTTGGCGACGACCGAGGCAACATCTTCCGCTGTGACTTCTTCCTTGAGCATTTTATGGGTGGATTGAATCTCTTGCAGTCTCTTGTTCTCTTCCGCCAAGTCTTTTTCCAATTGGACTATCCGGCCATACCGGATTTCTGCAACCTTGCTGAACTCGCCGGCTCTTTCAGCCTGCTGCTCTTCGGCATGGGCTTGGTCGATGGTCTCTTTGATTTTTCTGATGCTCTGGATAGTATCGCGCTCAAGCGTCCACTGGCCCTTCATGCCGTTGAGTCGATCGTTGAGATTGGCAAGTTTTTTACTGATCTCGTCGAACCTCTCTTTGGAAGCTTCGTCTTTCTCCTTCTTTAAAGCAACCAACTCGATTTCCAGTTTAATGCGTTGACGTTCGAGTTCGTCTATCTCGGTGGGCATCGAATCTATCTCGATCCGCAATTTGGATGCGGCTTCATCAATGAGATCGATGGCTTTGTCGGGGAGAAATCTGTCTGAAATGTATCGTGTTGAAAGAGTGACCGCTGCAACGGTTGCCGCATCCTGGATATGAACGCCATGATGTACCTCGTACTTTTCCTTTATCCCGCGAAGAATAGCGATGGTATCCTCCTCGCTCGGTTCCTGGACAAGGACAGGTTGAAACCGCCGCTCCAATGCGCTGTCTTTCTCAACATACTTTCTGTATTCATCCAGTGTGGTTGCGCCGACACAATGAAGCTCTCCCCTGGCAAGCGCCGGTTTGAGCATGTTGGAGGCATCCATGGATCCTTCAGCGGCTCCGGCCCCGACGAGCGTATGGATCTCGTCGATGAACAGGATGATCTCGCCTGAGCGTTCGACAACCTCTTTAAGTACGGCCTTCAGACGATCTTCAAATTCACCGCGGTATTTTGCGCCGGCAACCAACGACCCAAGATCTAGCGTGATAACCTGTTTCCCTTCGAGAGGCGCTGGAATATCACCGTTTACTATCCGTTGAGCCAGACCTTCGACAATGGCTGTCTTGCCCACTCCTGGCTCCCCAATAAGGATCGGATTGTTCTTGGTCCTCCTGGACAACACCTGAATTACGCGTCGAATTTCTTCATCTCGGCCGATAACCGGATCGAGTTTGGCCTGTTTGGCTATGTCCGTAAGATTCCGACCATATTTCTTTAATGCCTGGTATTTTTCCTCCGGGTATTGATCTGTTACTCTATGACTGCCTCTGATGGTGCTCAGCGCCTGCAAAAAGCCTTTTTCATCAATCCCTTTGGCATGAAGCATCTTCGAGCATGGATTTTTCCCATCTCTTACGATAGCTAGGAACAGATGCTCTTGACTGACATAATCGTCTTGCATCTGGTTGGCAGCAGCAAGTGAATTATCGAGAACCTTGGAGAGATCGGTTGATGCGTAAATGTGGCCGGCGCCACCACCGGAAACTTTCGGTACTTGCTCAATAAGGCGGTTTATCTCCATGAGGATCGTCGATGGTGTGATTCCCATTTTCTGGAGAACCGGAACGACAACCCCCTCTGGTTGTTCAAGAATGGCTTTGGCAAGATGGCAGGGGTGGATTTCCTGGTTCGAATTCTGGTGTGCCACTTGCTGAGCCGTTTGGATCGCTTCCTGTGATTTTACCGTGAATTTATCAAATTGCATGCAAATCTCCTTCATGATCTGGAACGAGCCGATCATTTCTCCTCGTCAGTTTCCGATAGAAAATAAGATTGGTAAAAAAGGGAGTCAACAATTTGACAAGAAAAAACTTAACTGTAGGAAAAGCGGGCAAAAAAAATCGGACCCCCTTTCAGAGGTCCGATGCGGAAAAATTGAAGAGGAATGCCTTGCTATTGGTAATACGGCACCTCTTGGAACGTTAAAAGAAACCGGTATGGCCTCAGCCGCAGCTTCCTGAACTGCAAGATCCGCTGCTGCAGCCGCCACCACCCAATGGATTGGCTGATGTAATGCCAAATCCGGATCTTGGGCCGGCATCAATATATTCTACACTGATGGAACCACATGTGTCCAAAAGGCCTTTTTCAACTAAGAATTTCAGGTTGTCGTTCTCGAAAACTTCATCATTGTCCTTTGGCTCGTCCAGAGCCAATCCCAAAGAGGGACCGGCTCAACCGCCCTGCATCAAGGCAACACGGAGTGCAGAATCGATATTGTTCTGCTCCATGTATTCCTTAAGTTTGGACACGGCCAAGTCTGTTACTTTAAAATCAGACATGCATTCCTCCTTGCAATCCTGCGTTTATGCATTTTTGCATTGTTTGTTGAGTTTAAAAAATGTTCGTGCACAAAACATAATGTGATATGAAAAAGAAGTCAATCCGCCCGTGTTTGAAAAATTCCTATTCTCAAATTTTCCGTAAACTTCTGCTATGCGAGTTGTCGGAATACGTCTGGGAGCGGGCTTTTTTCCTTGCTTACCTGAAAAACATGATGGTAGAATTGAGAGTATTTAGAATAACAGAACTTTTTTTGGCAACGAGGGTGTTATTCTTTTTTATTGATTGAATATTTTTTGAACTCGATGTGTAGGCAAAACATCTTAAGGGGCAAAAATGAAAAAAGTGGTGATTTCCACCGGCGGAGGTGATGCTCCGGGGTTGAATGCTGTGATTTACGCTGTGGTTCACGCTTGTTATCGTCGTGGCTGGGAGGTTTTCGGCAGTAGAAGTGGATACAGAGGTTTCCTCGATCTGGACGACATGGTGCGTCTGGACCTCCATAACGTAGAAGGGATTTATGCCACGGGAGGAACGATTCTCGGTTCAACGAATAAGGGCAACCCATTTGCAAAGCCCATTGAAAATCTGGCCGGAGAAATTCAAATAGTCGATGTGTCAGATAAAATTCTCAGGAATTTCATAAGAATGGGGTATGATTGTCATATTGCGATCGGGGGGGACGGGAGTCTTGAGATTGCCCATAGATTTGCTCAAAAGGGAATGAAGGTAATAGGTGTTCCAAAAACAATCGATAACGATCTTGAGGCAACCGAAAGGACCTTCGGGTTTGACACTGCCGTATCAACGGCAACGGAGGCTTTGGATAAACTTCATTCCACGGCAAAATCCCATGACAGAGTTATGGTGGTCGAGGTCATGGGGAGGGATTCCGGATGGATAGCGCTCTATTCCGGAATTTCAGGCGGGGCGGATGTGATTTTGATACCGGAAATCCCCTTTGACCTCGGCGCAGTCTGTGAAAAGATTGCTGACAATGAGCTTCATGAGAAGCATTACTCCATTGTAGTCGTCGCTGAAGGGGCAATTGCCAAAGGAGGGAAGGTTTTCAATAAAGGAGTGGGAGAACTCGGCCGAGAAGAAGTTTTGCTTGGAGGCGTCGGAGAATGGGTTGCATCGGAGATAAGAACTAGAATGGACAAAGATACACGTTCGCTTGTTCTCGGTCATCTGCAGAGAGGCGGGTCGCCGACCACCTTTGATCGTCTGCTCGCCTTACGTTTCGGTACGGCAGCCGTCCGTCTTGTGGAGGAAAATATCTATGATCATATGGTGGCCCTGATTTCCGGAAAGATGGTGGCGGTGCCCATCGTCGATGCCATTAAATCAAGGAAAAAGGTTGATCTTGCCAGCGATAAGGTTCTTGCAGCCAGAGAGTTGGGAATCTGTTTTGGGGATTGATAAAGAAAGCTTCCTGGAGGCGTATGATCGGCTTTCCCGGTTTTACGGTCCGCAGGGGTGGTGGCCGGGAGAAACTCCGTTTGAAGTTGTCGTTGGCGCCGTCCTGACGCAAAATACCAGCTGGCTCAATGTCCGCAAGGCCATCACGGCTCTTAGAAACGAAGGGTTGCTCTCCTTTAAGGCGCTATTGTGCTTGCCCCTTGATCAACTGGCGGCCTATATTCGCTCCTCCGGGTATTATAATATCAAAGCGAAGCGGCTAAAAAACCTGCTGAAAATGATCGAAGAGAAATATCAGGGAAAGCTCGAGCTGCTTTTCCAGGATGATTTGATGAACGGGCGTGCAAATCTGCTTTCAGTGCAGGGAATAGGACCGGAGACGGCCGATTCTATCCTTCTCTACGGAGGAAATCTTCCGATATTCGTCGTTGACGCGTATACGCACAGAGTATTTTCTCGTCATTATTTGCTCGCAGAGGAAAGTGATTACGCTTCGATTCAGGAACGTTTTATGTCGGCATTGCCGACAGACAGCGGGCTTTTTAATGAATACCATGCTCTCATTGTGAGAGTCGGCAAAGAGTACTGTAAGAAAAATGTCCCGTTATGTGAAAAGTGCCCGTTGAATGGACTTTGACGACTGCGGCTCGGAATTTTCGTCAAATCCTGGCGGGAGGAATCACGCTTTGATATCAAGGAGGCTGCCAAGCATCTGATTTGACGTTTGGATGGTCTTCAGATTGGCCTTATAATTGTCGCTGTTTACCGTCATACCGGTGAGTTCGTCAGCCAGATCGACATTTGATTGTTCGGTGAGTTCAAGCCCGTTTGAGGTTTGTTCGTAGACTGAGGGGCCTTGAATGTCAACTTTTTCCACAGTGGCCGCAACACCCTGCGGCTTTGTTTCCGAATACGTAACCCGGGTGCGTTTGTATCCATCCGTCAAACTGTTGGCAATATTATTGGCATTGGAGTTGATTCCGGTCCCGAATGCCTGAAGCGCCGACAAGGCTGATTGATAAGCGGAAATCATTTCTTTTAACTCCTTTCTCGGCTTGTGTGCGAAGTTTGAATGTCGGATGCGAAATAAAAAGATATTTGTTTTCCCTTTGATGCAAGGATCATTCCATTTGCCAATATTAGCGGTGGACTTAGAGCTGCTCACTGACTTTTTTTGCATTTCTAAAAGGTCATAAAAAGGGTTGACTCATTGCCTCGACGCTTTCATCCGGCAAAATCACCAGTTGTGTAATTCGAATTACCATTTTGTGTCAATTGCTATACTTCTCACAATATTATCTATTTCTTGCATGGAATTCAAAGGATCTTCTGGTCAGATCATGTGGGTGTATCCTTGTGGTCCTGGGCTGTTGTTTCAAGCTCGTGTTTGCCGTTATACCATAAAAACTGTCGGCATATCCCTCTGATAATGTTTGCATCTTTTGAAGATAAACGCGTTCTGCTCAAGAATTGCCTGATATTGTTCATCCAATATGTATGATTTTTTTCCTGGAGAAAATCGATCCGTACCAAGGCTTCCTCTACATGGTCGTACATTCCTTCAAGCTCGAAAGTTGTAGCCAGTTTAGGTGCTGGAGCCATGTCTTTTTGTGAGTGAATAAGCCCGTGATAAATTTCATAACAGTGCACGGCAACGGCCTGAGCGAGATTTAATGAGGAAAAATCGGCCGTCGGGATTGCCGAAGTCATCTGGCACAATCTCAGGTCTTCATTGGTGAGGCCTCTATCTTCCGGCCCGAAAAGAAAGGCGACCTGATTTTCGGGCAACAGGGGAGCGATCTGCTCCACGATCTCGCGCGGTCCCATTTCCAGTATTCGTTGCCTGCCGCGTCTTGCTGTTGTCCCAACTACGCGGGAAAATGGAGCGAGGGCTTTCTCGAGACTTTGGTGTAGTTCCATGGTGTCGATGAGATGAACGGCTTTGTGAGTGGCCATCTTAGCCATCGATTCGTAGTCCGGAAGCGTATCTCTGACCACAATGAGTCGGCTGAGTCCCATATTCCAGGCGATTCTCGCTGCTGCACCGATGTTTTCGGCAAACTTCGGCTGCATGAGAACGATGGCAATACGGTCCAAAAGGGCTTTGTCTATGGCTTTAGGGATAATCTGAGGTGTGGAAGAACTCATGATATGACGGCTGGAAATACCTGGAGCGTTGCGCTTCCGGGGTGTTATGCGCAAATCGCTGTTCCTTTTTTGCAAAGCTGGAAACCTGTTTTCTTGCTATCCGAAATCAATTGGTTTTGCTTGAATCTTCGATGGAAAGCCGGCTGATTTTTTCATACTCTTCGGCCTGCTTGTCCGGGCTCGACGGCATAAGGCGTTTCAGTAAAGGAACAACACCGCGTTCCGATTTCTCAAACAGGTTTTCAGCTTCTTTCAAGGTGATCTGCCAAGCAGGAGCAAAGCCCGGCGCTTTCTCAAACATGATATCGAGTGCAGTCTGATAAATAAAATATTGGCGGATTTCCTTGCGTCCGGGTTTGTGATTCAGGGCCTGAACAGTGATTTGCAGGTTGTCTCTTTCCTGTTTCAGTTTTTCCAGCTCCGCTTTCCTTCGTTCATTTTCGGTTGCATCAATTTCCAGTTTTGTGTGGAGATGGGTTCTGAGCCGATCAATTTCCTTGGTCAATTCATGCCGCCGCAGAAAGCCTCGGACGTAGACAAAAACACAAAAAATAATTCCTAGGGTAAGGCCTTTCGCGAAAGGATTGTCGATCAATTGCATCAGCCAGTTATTTCCATCCATGTAACGTTCTCCTCAGCAGATAGAGCTATCGGTATTTTCAGTCATTCTTTTTAGGGTGTATTCTATCAGTTCGGATCGGAAAAGAAAAGCTTCACATCATGCAGGGAGGAAATTGATCCGATTTCTACTCTTGTCCACACTCTGAACGGTTACTCGCAACTGCTGCCCGATTTGAAACGAGCGCGCGGTGATCTCTCCTATCAGACGGTGGCGCTTGATATCAAAAAGATAGTAGTCATCGGTCAAATCGTCCACAGCAACGGCACCGCTTATGAAGAGGTCTAAAAGTTCTACAAAAAAAGCATAGTTACCTACACCTGAAATGACGGCCTCAAACGTCTCTCCGATATGTTTTTCCATGTAGCGTACCTTGAGACGGTCGTTCATTTCGCGTTCGGCATCAATGGCGGTCCTCTCCCTGGCTGATAAAAACCGGCCCGCATCCTCCAGGTTTGTCATTTTATCTGCGGTGGAGCGTTTTTTTGTGTGAGCCGGGAGAAGAAGCGTGCTCAAGGCTCTGTGCACCAGGAGGTCCGGATAGCGGCGTATCGGTGAGGTGAAATGGGTGTAATCTGTTGCCGCCAGCCCGAAATGGCCGACATTGTCGGGTGCGTATCGTGCCTGCTGCATTGTTCGGAGCAGGAGATTGTTGACGACATATTCTTTCGGTGTGTCCTTGACCAGGTCGAGAACGCGGCCGAACCACTCCGGGCTGACAGCTTCAGTCGGCAGTTCAAGACCGAGAGTTTTTGAAAACTCTTGGAAGTTTCGTACTTTTTCAGGATCGGGTCGTTCATGTATCCGATACAATGACTTTTTGCCTTGGTTGGTGAAGGTTTCTGCGACCGCTTCGTTTGCAGCCAGCATGCACTCTTCTATGATCTGATGAGCGAAATTGCGTTCAGCCCGTTTTATGTTAGATATCTTGCCTTCCTCATCCAGTGATATTTCCGCCTCCGGAATGCTGAAACCGATGGCCCCGCGCTGCATCCTCCTCTTATGGAGTTCTAGAGCAAGTTCACCCGCCCATTTGAGGGGGGCGAGAAAGGATTTATGCTCTCTTCTGACGTCGGGATCCTTATCTATCAGAATTTTCCTGACAGTGGTGTAGGTGAACCTGTTTCTGCTGCAAATTATCGATTTACAGAAACTTTTTCCGACTCTTTTACCAGTTTTGTCGAAGTCAAGTATGGCGGTGAATGTGAGCCGGTCTTTTCCCGGGACCAGACTGCAGAGATTGTTTGACAGTTTTTCCGGGAGCATTGGGATGACTCTGCCGGGGAAATAGATCGAAGTCCCTCGTTGGTAGGCTTCTTTATCCAGGGCGGACCCGGGTTTCACGAAGTGGCTGACGTCAGCGATGGAAACGTAGAGACGGAACCCTTTGCGGTTTTTGATTACGGCGACAGCATCGTCGAAATCCTTGGCCGTTTCGCCGTCGATGGTTACATGGAGGATGTCTCGAAGATCGGTTCTCTGTTCTTCTTCCGAAAAGTCTTCCTTGAGGTCCTTGGTTTCTTTTACAACTTTTTCATCGAAGATATGTGGAAGTTTAAATTTCTCGATGACCATTCTCATCTGAACATCCACGCTGTCGGGGGAACCGAGAACTTCGATAATCGTTCCTTGAAGTGCAGCTGTTCGTTCTTGGGGATGGGTGAGCTTTACCAGAACAACATCCCCGTTTTTGGCCATATCATATTGGTTCTCGGGGATTCGAATCGTAAAGGGATAACGGGGATCCTCAGGGACCACGTGGGGAAAGGAGCCGTCGGAGATAAAAAAACCGGCCAGTCTTTCTGTTCCCCGTTCAAGGATTTTGATTATCTCCGCTTCCGGATGACCGTCACTTCGGACACGAAGGATTCGAATGAGAATCCTGTCACCATGGTTGGCTGGCCCCATCCTGGCGTTGGATATGTAGGGGTCTTGTTTAAAGGAGGAAAAAGAGTTTTTTGATGAGAGATTGGTCGCAAAACCGAACCCTCGAGGATTCTTATCCAGGATCCCCTCGAAAAGGGAAACCTTTTTGTTGAGCTCAAAGCAATTTTTTCCTGTTTTGCTGAGCTGGTTGTTTTTTAGCAGTGCGGATATACATGTTTTGATATGGTCTTTTGATGATTTTGTAACGGTAATCCCTTTCAAAAGAGTATTGAGTGTCGCAGGTGTCTGCAGATCGTAGAGAAAAGCAAGTATATTCTTTTCAATGAGGGCCAGAGAGTGATCCGAGCGTAAGCCGTATTTTTGTCTCTGCCGTTTATAGTGGGTTCTTTTTGCTGACATTGAGATTTTTACTTGTCCAGGGACGTGGAATTTTGTTTATTTGACAATCGTGATTTACAATTGCCTCAGCCGGAGGGTTTCCTTTATTTCTTTTTGATATCATTTGGGAATTATCTGGGAATTCTTGCTAATGTGTAGAGTATTTTTTTATCTAACTGCACTGTAACACAGGACCAATGCTAGGGAAAGTATTAAAATTGCGAAGGTTTTCAAAGAAATGGTGAGCAGGAATTTTTGTATGACGGGAGATTATGCAGCGTATTCCCTTTGATCTCGAGATATTCCGGAGTCAGATGCATCATTATATCGGCGGACTTCCGGGCGAGGAAATCTTCTGGCAGGCGCTCGATTTTGCAACCGAGGCGCATTATGAGCAGTGGCGGAGATCCGGCGATGCCTATATCCTTCATCCCTGTTCGGTGGCAAAAGTACTGGCGGAGGAAATGGATATCGTTCATCCCGAGATTCTGGCCGCGGCCCTGCTGCACGATACCGTCGAAGATGTAGAGTCCGTGACCATCGAACTTGTGGGAGAGAAATTCGGTCCGTACGTGCAGGCCATAGTCGAAGGATGCACGAAGGTTTCTCATTTTTCCGGCGACAAGCAACTTCATTCCAAGCTCATTCATAAAAAAATATTTTCCGGAGCGGCATTGCGGCCGGAAGTCATGCTCGTGAAATTGGCCGACCGGCTGCATAACCTGCGGACACTCAAGGCCATGCCTCGAAGGAAAAGGCAACGGATTGCCGATGAAACCATCGACATTTATGCTCCGCTCGCGACGGTTTTCGGATTATTCAACATGAAACGCGAGATGTACAATCTTGCGCTTATCTATAAATTTCCCAAACAAGGCAGCAAGTTGATGGGATCGATCAGGCAGATGGAGGAAAGTCCCATCGTTCTGGAAATAGCCGACAACCTGCGTGAGCGGGCCAAGGATACCGAACTCAACTGTACGGTGGAAATTCGTGTCAAAGAACTCTGGGCGTATTTTGATCGGAGCAACAACATCCTTCTGAAAGTCATCGACTATCCCATTGAGATTTTGATCGTTGTGAATGATGCCGAAGCCTGCTACCAAGGCCTGGGCATGCTGAACCAAATGTATCCGCCAATCCCCCGAACCATCAGAGATTTTATTGCCAATCCCAAACCCACCGGCTATCAGGGGTTGCATGCAAGAGCGATCATCAAAGGGCAACGTTTTCTTTTTAAAATTCGCACTGAGGAAATGGCCCGCCGGGCACAGCGGGGACTGCTGCAGAACTGGAGTGCGGAGAGCGGCAGGCAGAAACAGTTCGTCCGGGAAATAAAAGAGATGTTTGATGTTCTCGGGTCAGAAGATTCCGTCTCGTATCGGGATGTCATAGCGGCAAGCAGCACGAAGGAAATCTATACCTACACCCCCCAGGGAGATCTGATCTGTCTGCCGAAGAGCTCTACCGTGCTGGATTTCGCCTTCAGAGTCCATACCGATATCGGTCACAGTTGTCTGGGCGCCATGATCGGCAACAGGAGGGCTCAGCCGGGGGATGTTCTCCGGGACGGTGATGTTGTGCGAATCATCCGCGCCGACCAACAGGTATCTTTCGATCCCCAAATGTTGGAAATCTGTCAGACCCCCAGGACTCGTACGGAACTTGCCAAACGGTTTAGGATGAAGAGGAGTAAGGTCTCACGGGAGGTCGGATATACGACACTTTGTCAGGAGTTGGAGAGGTACGGACTGTCACCGGATGTTCTTGCCACCACCGGTATGCAGAAGATTCTGAAATTTTTTTCGCTGGAAAATCTCGACGATTTTTATAAGCACATAGGGGATGGTCGCCTCCATCTCCAGGAGATCATCCATCGATTGCGGGTCGACCTTTATAACGGGATTCTCCAGCCCGTCAAGTCCTCCACCAAATTCAACCACATAGAACTCAACTCCATCGATCCTGTTTTTATTAAGCTGTCCGCATGTTGCAAACCGCTTCCCACAGAAAACAACAATTGTGCGTTACTGACACCCAACTGGCTTTCCGTACATCGAAAAACATGTTCCCGGTTATTGGAAATGAAACTGCACAGGGAAGACGTCGTCGATATCTCCTGGAAGGCAGGAGAAACAACGGTTCAAAAGAACCAAACTATCCATATTCTTGAGGCATCACGGCAGAGAATCATGATGATAGCAGGCGTCTCTCCCGAAGGCATGCGAATTCTCGACCTTACCGTGCTGTCGACAAAGCCGACTCAGACTCCGGCCTGGCAATTGACTTTTCGAGTCGATAATCTCTCGATATTACGGCGCGTATTGAAACATTTCGAGAAATCCGGCATCCCGTACGAGTTTGAATTCGACTATTGAAGCCTGCAACATGCCTTTACTCTTTGACGCCCGCGTAAAGAGCAACGGGGGTTGCCGGGACGGGCTCCGGACAAAAGCTCAATCCATGAGTCCACCCTCTTTATGAATCGAATTCTTCATAGGGTTTGTTGCAATACGTGCACAAAACCCTGGTCAGCATATCCGGGAGATCGTTTTTTTGTCTGGAACTCCGGTGAAGTTGTTTGAGAGTTTTTTCCAGCGTGAGGACTTCGCCAAGGAAAACATGTCGTAAAATCAATGAAATCAACCTTGTTATCGTTGTCAGGTTTGAAATCCTGGATTGAAGGTGATGGTCTCTGTCGAAGGCTGTCGACGCAAAAATTTCAACGGGATTTCCATCAATCTCGCTGATTGATACATACCAGGTGTTCAAATCCCGATCACGGGTCCTGAAGCGAACGGCATCAAGGACATCCGGAAGATCCCGCGGCAGCAACTCCTCTTCATCGAGTCCTTGATGAGTTTTACCGGAAAGATCAGGCAATACGAGCTCGAAGAGGCGTTTCAGCAGAACTGGATTGTCTTTTATCGCTTCGGCCATCATTGCACACCCGGCGCAGAGTTCGACCTCATTTACCTTTTTTTCGGGTTTCTTTGCTCTGCAGCCGTTGCAAACATCACGTACCGCTTGTTGGTTCATCGTACCATTCTCCATCGGGGGTAAGAGTCTTTATCAATGTCTTTAGATAGGTGCGGAACCGTGGTCCGGATATTTCACGGGCTCCGAATCCTAAAAGATGGCTGGTTGTCATCTGACAATCTATAAGTTGGAAATTTCTTTTCTTTAAATATTCGACCAATGCGGCCAAGGCAATTTTTGACCCGTTTTTCAGTATTGTAAACATCGACTCGCCAAAAAACACTCGGTCCAAAGCAACGCCGTAGAGACCACCGGCTAATTTCTCTTCCTGCCAACATTCCACGGAATGGGCATAACCCAGCCTGTGCAGTATGTTGTACGCTTCCTGCATTTCCGGTGATATCCACGTTTCTTCATTATGCTCTGTTCGGACACGGGCACACAGTGAGATCACTTCATTAAACGCGCGGTCCGTGGTGACTCTGTACAGCGGCTTTCTTATATCCCGAGCAAGACGTTTGGAAACTCTGAATTCATGGGGAAAAAGGACAAGCCTTGGAGAGGTGAACCACCACAGGATCGGATCATTCCGGGAGTACCAGGGGAATATGCCTGATCTATATGCGGAGATCAATCTTTCGGGTCTCAAATCGCCGCCGATTGCCAGTAAACCATTTTCTTCAGCCAGCTCAGGTCGGGGAAAAACAATTTTTTCAGTGAGTTGAAAAACAGGCATGTGCAAATTTACTCTATCGGAAGAGATCATGTCAATGATGTTTCAAGGAGAATAAAACACAAGATGTCCTCTGATAGACTGAAAACAAGAAGGAAATGTGGAGCAATACTTACAACCAGAGACCTTCTTGAAAATCCGTCCGTTCGGTCAGCATCTGCGTCGTCTGATAATTTTACTCCTTGAAACATTTAATAAGATGCCTCCGGTAATAAAGCTTTCAGTCACCTTGATTTTGAACCAAAACTCTCTTTTTTTTAGGACGATTGAAGCGGGATTCGTGGCTGAAATGGAATAACCGCTTCAGCAGTTGCAGTTGTGGTTGAAGCAATGATCAGTGAGTGTTAATATGCTCTCGATGATCGAATTATATGCTGTATTTGCAGGTAGAAGGTAATCAAAAATACAGAGATCTTCGCCTCCTTTCCAATGAAACGATCTCGCTCGCACGGATAGAGAAACGATGGGAACATTTGCTACAGATCAATCGCCTTTTCAAGAATATATTGACACAACAAAATTCTTTTCCGGCGGCAACAGACGTGAGACGCTGGAATTGTTAAAGTCTGCAATCACTGAATCGGTGAGTCTCATTACGCTTACGGGAGACGAAGGTTGCGGAAAATCTTTAATGTGTCGGATGGTTGAGAAAGAGATGCCCGAAGGGTATGTTCTCCTGTTTTTCGACGAGATGCTTGAATCGTTCGAGGACGTGACACGAGCCATAGCCCAAAAGATGAAAATTACCCTTGCAGACGGCATTGCCGTAAGCGATATCAGGGAACTCCTGTTTGAAGTATTGGAACGCCTGTCAGAGGGAAACCAGAAAATGCTTCTTATCTTCGATCAGGCTGAAAAGATCTATCTGGCGACACTGGAGCGGATCCGTAAAATGCTCGATGTCGTCAATCAGACCGGAATTAATTTTCAGATTATTTTCGCAGGAGGAGAACACCTGCTGGACAATCTTGCACAACTCTCCATGTGTAATTTTCAGGGTGCCGAGGAAAGACAGTTCGTCCTGGGCCCTTTAGACTCAGCCGCAACGCACGACTATCTTAATTTCTGCATGCAGCAAGAAGAAGGAAACGAGGTTTTTTCGCCTGAAGTGAGCGAAAAAATATTCAATATAGCTGGAGGTAATATAAGAAAAACCAATATGCTGGCTGAAGATTCTCTTCAATCTCTGACCCCGGATAGCTCTTTTATGGTTCTGCTCGACAACGTTCGGGATACACTTGATGAAGAAGAGCCGGCAAGGTGGAATTTGTCGTTTCTACTAAAGAAGTATCAAAGCCATAAGAAATGGGTCATCTCCGCCGGTATCTCTCTGGTGGTTCTCGGGCTGATTTTGGCTCTAAGGATGGGAGAATCTCGGAAGGTCGATCACCAGAAACCGGCTTCTGAGGTTCAAAAGCTTTCGACAGAGTTTCAAAATCTGCAGAAAAAAGAGGAGGCAATTGAGCGGAGAGCAAAAGAGGCCGCCATGAAACAATCTTCCAGCAGCGAACATACACCGGTTGCTGAAAAACAGCCATCTGCACAGAAGTCGGAACAAACAGGTACAGCCTCTTCCTCATTAAAAGTCGAAAGCATGACCGTCAAGAAATCTGCAGAGGCAAAAACCGTCGAAACACCTCCCGTTGCCGCTACCCCGGCCTCCAAGGAGGCAGTGTCTCAGGAAAAACCTGCGGCGGAACCTCAAGTTCTTTCAGAAGAAGAGCAAAAAAAGCAGGTCGAGAAAATTTTTAATGAAAGGACCGCGGCGGCCGCAAAATGGCTTATCGGCCAAAAAAACAACCATTATACCATACAATTGATGGTGCTTGCCTCAGACGGGGCCGAGAAAAATTTGAAACGGATGTTGGCCCAAAAGGAGTATCAGGAAGTGGCCGATAAGCTTTTTATATTAAGAAAGGTGACATCAACTCCCAGTATCGTGGTTTTTTTTGGTGAATATGCCACAATGGTTGATGCGAGAAAAGCCAGAAATGCCCTGCCGGAGTTTCTTCTTAAGCACAATCCCTATGCTATTTCAATAAGGGGAGCGATCGAAAAGGCGATCGGAAGTTGATGAGAGAGTGGCAAACTGGGCGGCATAGCTGTTTTAAGTCGCTGGAAAATTTTGATGACTTTTGGTAAAATATCATGCTTGAGTCAATCACTGTATGTGTAAATTTACCTGCTAATTCCAGAGGATTCCATCATGGAAGTCACAGAAGACAACACCATTGATCCAACAAAACTACGTCAATATTTTCGGGTTGCAATTTGTGTCCCTGTTACTATTTCTCCTGCTTTGGAATCCGCAGGAGATCCATCCAGTCAATGGTTGCTGACTGGGGAAACCCTGGATATCTCGGGGTCCGGGCTTTTAGGGCTTTTTGCTGAGCAGTGCCAGGAGCAGCAAGCCGTGAAGATCACTCTGGAACTTTCTTCCCCCGAGGCTTTCGTGTCCTGTCTGGGACATGTTGTTAATGTGCGGCGTGTTCGAAGAGGAAAGTGGCGAATCGCGTTGCATTTTGATGATATAACCGCCAAGCAAAGAGATATCATCATCTCCAATTGTCTTTACGAGCAGCGGAAGCTTCTGATGAAGGGCTTGCAACCGAACCTCTAACCTGTCGAATCGTTTGATTCAAAATACAGGTCGGAGCCGCCGGTCACCCCGGAACGTTCACGAGGAACTTCCCAGCCGATGAGCGGCGCCTAAAAGGCGGGGGGAGCTTTCAGATGGGCTTGAAACAAAGAAGCCCATCCCCTTTCACTCCAATACTGTGCACGAGATAGGCTTTAGTAAGGCAAAATTTGCATTTTTTTTATTTCAAGGGAATGGTGGAGCTAGTGGGGATCGAACCCGCGACCTCTTGACTGCCAGTCAAGCGCTCTCCCAGCTGAGCTATAGCCCCTTCATTGCCCTTCTCGAAAAATGGAGAACCATCAATACCAAGGATTTCCAGAGGTGTCAATGAAATTTGAGAGAAATATCTCGGATCCAGGCATATATGTTGCCAACGCTTTGGAGCTTTGGTAGTATTGGGCGTTTGAAAACGGTTTCTGGAAAATATTTCTTCAGAGAAGATACAAAGTGGCGTAAACTCTGAAAATGAACCATAAAAATTAACGCTGTAAGGCGTTCACGATACAAAGGATAGAATAAATGTATTCACCTTTTAATTTTCTGTTCGGCTGGCTATCCAACGACTTGGCCATTGATCTTGGGACTGCCAATACCGTTTTGTACGTCAAAGGAAAAGGCATTGTCTTAAGAGAGCCTTCAGTGGTTGCCGTCAGACAGGACGGCAGAGGAAGCAAAGTCTTGGCAGTAGGTCAGGAGGCAAAACAGATGCTTGGCAAAACTCCTGGCAATATCACTGCGATCCGCCCGATCAAAGACGGAGTTATTGCCGATTTTGAAGTAACCGAGGCAATGCTCAGGTACTTTATAAATAAGGTGCACAACAGACGCACCTTGGTCCATCCCCGGATTATGATCTCCGTTCCTTCCGGGATCACCCAGGTGGAAAAACGTGCCGTCAGAGAATCGGCCGAGTCTGCCGGGGCTCGCGAGGTCTATCTCATCGAGGAACCCATGGCCGCGGCAATCGGGGCCAATCTTCCCATTACCGAACCCACCGCCAACATGATTATCGATATCGGCGGCGGCACGACCGAAGTGGCTGTCATCTCCCTTGCCGGTATCGTTTATGCCAAATCCGTTCGGGTTGCAGGCGATAAGATGGATGAAGCGATTCTTCAATACATTAAACGCAAACATAACCTGGCAATCGGAGAACGGACGGCCGAGCTCATCAAAACCACTATCGGCAATGTGATTCCCCAAGAGCCGTATGAGACCATGGATATCAAAGGACGTGATCTGGTCTCTGGCGTGCCGAAGACGCTTACGGTATCGGCAGATGAAATCCAATCGGCCATAGCCGAACAAATAGACGTGATTGTCGAGGCCGTTCGGGTTGCCCTTGAACTCACGCCGCCCGAACTTGCCGCCGATATCGTGGATCAGGGAATCGTACTGACCGGCGGTGGCGCCCTGCTGAAGAACCTTGATAAATGTCTGAAAGAGGCCACCGGAATGCCGATTATTGTTGCCGACGATCCGCTTTCCTCCGTGGTTCTCGGTTCTGGGAAGGCCCTCGATAATCTGGATATATTGCGAGAAGTCACCATCGAGTGATCAATTTCATTACGGGATATGTGTCGACAACACTGCTTCCATGGCAAAATGTCTTCCCCTTGTCCTGAGATAAAGACAAATCCGTCGTGAGAAAAAAAGCAAACGACAGAAAAGGTCGGAGCAGACCAAGCTCTCTGAGGTTGCTTCTCCTCATTGGGACATTACTTGCTGTCTGCCTGGTCCTGCTTGCTTCCACCGTCGGTGGAAAATTTGGTCCTTTTCATCAATTTACCATGGAGGTTCTGGGTCCGGTTCAGGGCGTCTTTTCCAGAATTGCCTTTTCCGGACGTCAATTGACTGACGATTACGTCTCGTTATGGGAGGTCCATAAAGAAAACCGTCACCTGAAGGCGATGCTTGAAAAATATCAAGAGCAGCTGGACGAGTATCGAGAAGCCTATGCAACGTATCTTCATTTGCAAACCGAGCTGGATTTTAAAAAACAGGAAAAATTCCCATCTCTTACTGCAAGAGTAGTCGGCAAAGATCCGGCATTCTGGTTTAAAACAATCATTGTCGACAGAGGCGAAAATGACGGTGTTGTTGATGGAATGGTGGCTCGAAATGATAAAGGGGTTGTCGGGCAAGTGATCCATGTCTCCGCCAATTATTCCAAAATACTTCTTGCGGACGCTCCAAGCAGCGCCATTGACGCCATGGTGCAGAAGAACCGGGTCCGGGGGATTTTGAAAGGAGCCGGTGAGAAAGGATACATCCTTCACTATGTGTTGAAAAATGCAGATGTTGCCGTCGGGGACCGAATTGTTACGGCCGGCATCGGCGGGCTGTTCAAAACGGGTATTCCCCTGGGCGTGGTATCAGCGGTCAAAAAACAGCGTCGGGGGATGTTTTTGGAGATTGAGGTTAAACCGGCAGTTGATTTCCAGAAATTGGAGGTCGTGTTTATCGTACTTTCGGAAAAGCAGAAGGTTGAGAAAGAAATGGGCCTTCCAGAAGATCGGTGAATTGGTCTCATGTTGATTCCGGCTTTTCTCGCATTGGGTATCCTGCTCATTGTCATCCAGACGACCTTTCTGCAGTTTCTTCCCTCCTGGTTCGGTCGCCCTGACCTGGTCTATATTCTGGTTGCCTTTATTGCCTACCGTTTTGACTGGTTACGAGGTTTTTTCCTCGTTTTTCTTTTTGGCTGGATGATGGACGTCGTTTCAGGCATATACCTTGGGACATATCCTCTCCAGTATTTTCTTGTGTTTGTCTGTTTGAAAATTCTTTCTGAAAACAGTCCGATGAAAGAGGCGGCGTATCAGATTCCTCTCGTTGGTATCAGTTATTTTCTCGTTCAGATGGCTCTTTACTCCATCTTTTCACTCACCTTGCCCGACACGATTCCGGAATGGTCCTGGGGGAAAGTAGTGGTGGTGACGATTATTCTGGTTGTTGCTACCATTCCGTGTTTTCTCCTGTTTAACAGTTTCTTTGAGTATTTTCAGAAGAAGCGGTTAAATCCCAGAATATTGCGCAAAAAGTCGGGGAACCGATTCCGGAGAAAGAGTTAACGATGGAGAAAAACAAGATTTCGAAAAAAAGAAAGATTTTCAAGGAAATTGATGAAATCCCTGATCGGGATGACGACGCTCTTGACATACTCAAACGACGGCTCGTCTTTGTTGCAGTGCTGGTGATGCTGTTTACGGCTCTCATCATTGCCAGACTGTGGTATCTACAGATAAACCGCGGTGCGGAATATAAAGATCTAGCCTTCAACAACAGGGTCAGAATTCGGCAGATAGCGGCGCCTCGCGGGCATATACTCGACCGAAACGGCAAGGAAATCGTCACCAACCGACCCTCCTTCAATGTCGTGTTGATCCGGGAAGACTCTCATGATATCGACGATGTTTTGAAACGGCTGGCCGGGGTTTTGAACGAAGATATTTCTGAGCTTTGGAAACGTATCCGCGAGGCGTCCGGAACGCCTCTCTACATACCCATTGTGTTGAAAGAGGATATCAATTGGGAGACGCTTGCCTACCTGGAAAATCACAATCAGGAATTTCCAGGCATCCGCATTGAGGTGGTCCCGGTCAGGGTCTATCACTATGGAGATCTGGCTTCTCATATTATCGGTTATCTTGGCGTAATCAGCAAGAAAGAACTGGCTGAAGCAGATCCTGAGAAGTATAGCGGGGAAGACCTCGTGGGCAAAATGGGTCTGGAAAAACTAAGAGAGAGTGATCTGCGCGGAGAAAAGGGGAGCAGTTCTTCCGAAGTCAATGCCCGGGGATTCGAACAAAAACTGTTGAAGAGCGAGGAACCGCTGCCCGGTAAGGAGATTCGTCTTACCTTGGATATAGAGTTGCAACGGGTTGCCGAATCTTTGATGGAAGCGGAGGATAAATCGGGGGCAGTTGTTGCGATGGAAGTCAAAACGGGGAGAGTTCTGGTGGCGGCCTCCGCTCCCCAAATCCATCTTGAAGATTTTACCGGTGGTATATCCACGGAAAAATGGAAGGCCCTGCTGGATAATCCTAAACATCCTTTGCTTAACAAGGTTGTACAAGGTCTTTATCCTCCCGGTTCGACGTTTAAATTGGTCACCGCACTGGCCGGTTTGGCCACGGGCGTGATAAACGAAAATACCATCTTGTTCTGTCCAGGCCACTACCGACTTGGTAATCGCGTGTATATGTGTTGGAAACATTCCGGCCACGGGTCCGTGAATCTTATGAGGGCGATAACCGAGTCTTGCGACGTTTATTTTTATCAAGTGGGGCAACGAGTGGGCGTCGATGGTCTTGCAGAGTATGCGCATATGCTCGGCCTCGGTCAGAGGACTGGCGTCGAGATGGAGCATGAAAAAAACGGCTTGATCCCCACTCGGGCGTGGAAGCAGAAACAGTATAAGCAGAAATGGCAGGAAGGCGAAACCCTTTCGGTTGCCATCGGCCAGGGATATGATCTTGTCACACCGATGCAGGTCAACCTGATGACGGCCATTGTGGCCAATGGAGGGAAAGTTTTAGTTCCCCAGCTGGTTGAGTCGGTTAGTGATTCCGACGGGAAGACTATTGAACATTTCAAGCCCAAAGACGTCAAGGAACTGACTGGTTACGGCAAATATCTCGCTTTGATACGACAGGGGATGACCGGTGTTGTGAACGGTGAGCACGGAACGGCCCGGAATGCCAGGATAAATGGTATTACCGTTGCCGGCAAGACAGGTACGGCACAGGTCGTGAAACTGGCGCAATACAGAGGCCTGAAAGACGAAAATATTCCCTACAAATATCGGGATCATGCATGGTTTACATGTTTTGCTCCCGCCGAAGACCCGGAAATTGCGGTTACCGTTTTAGTCGAGCATGGTCTTCATGGTGGATCGGGAGCAGCCCCCATCGCCAAAGCCGTGTTGGAAAAATATTTTGAGACAAGGCTGGAGGCCATGGCTAAAGTTAAAGAGGAGAAGAAATCACCCGGTGCGGCCATACAATAGCCGACATCGGGTCGCATCTCGCTCAAAATGGTTATAACTAAATGTGATTACCAACAAAACTCAGCCATTAATCCGGGGCTGGGGCCACCTGCCTCACGGGACGCCATAAACCCATCCTTGGGGGCTTGACTGTGGCCGTCCTGGCCACAGACACCCGTGAAACAGGTG
>JBJKQT010000261.1:0-17685 GCA_046705065.1 Desulfocapsaceae bacterium | reverse complement strand
CTTCCGACACCTGTTCGACAACCTCTTTCGAGTACAGCATGCCGATCTTAATGCCGTCGGCACCCAAATCTTCCAGGACCGCCCGGATTTGCGCTTCAATCATTGCCGGAGGAACGGGATGAATGCCCCGCACGCCCCGAGTATTTTGAGCCGTTACTGCGGTGATCACACTCATCCCGTAACATCCACAGGCGGCAATAGTTTTCAGATCGGCCTGGATTCCCGCTCCACCGCCGCTGTCGGACCCCGCTATGGTCAATATCCTGGTATAGTTTTTCATCAAACCTCGGAGAATGTCGCAAAAGGTGGCATCTTTGACGTAAACCTTGATAAATAGGATAAGTACGATCCCGAAAATTTCTTCGAAAAAAGCCATATAGGTACTTCACCCACGGACAGCGAAGAAGTACACAGCAGGGTGCCGCCATGCCGGCGAAAAAAAAGAGCCTGCCAAAAATTTCGGCAGGCTCTTTTTCAAGCAGTCTCTTTAAATTTTAGCCAGTGAAGCATTACCACCCAAGAGTCAGATAATTATGCATGGAATCTGCGGCCTGTCTGCCTGCCCCCATGGCCAGGATGACTGTAGCGGCTCCCGTTACGATATCTCCGCCTGCCCACACACCTTTTTTTGTGGTTTTGCCTGTCTGCGGGTCGGTGACGATGTACCCCCATTTGTTCAACTTCATATCCGTTGTTTCACCTGTCAGAAGGGGATTGGCACCGGATCCGACTGCGACAATACACAAATCGCACTCGATCTCGAATTCAGATCCCTTCACAGGCACAGGACGTCTTCTTCCAGAGCTATCCGGTTCTCCCAGCTCCATGCGGAGACACTCCATACCAGTCAATCGACCCTTCTCATTACCTATGTAGCGGGTGGGATTAGTGAGAAGGCACAGCTCGATCCCCTCCTCCAAGGCATGATGAATCTCCGCTTTTCTTGCCGGCATCTCTTCGCGCGAACGCCGGTAGACGATCTTGACACTTTCGGCCCCGAGACGCATGGCCGTCCGAGCGGAATCCATGGCTACGTTCCCCGCACCGAGAACCACTACGTTTTTGCCTCTCGGAATCGGTGTATCAACTTCAGGATATTTGTAGGCTTTCATCAGATTGGCCCGGGTCAGGTACTCGTTTGCCGACAGGATGCCTACCAGGTTTTCTCCTGGAAGGTTCATGAACTTGGGAAGCCCTGCGCCGACACCGACATAAATGGCATCAAACCCTTGCTCGAACAACTCGTCAAGAGATACGGTCCTGCCCACAACGGCATTGCACTCCACTTTCACGCCCAGCCTTTCCAGGAAATTCACCTCCTGAGCCACAATGGCTTTGGGCAGGCGGAACTCTGGAATACCGTAAACCAATACGCCACCGGCTTTATGGAAGGCCTCATAAATGGTTACGTCATGCCCTTTGACAATCAGATCGCCGGCAACGGTGAGTCCGGAGGGGCCGGATCCGACAACGGCCACCTTTTTCCCTGTCGGCTCCTGCTTGGGCGGCAATTCGCCTGTGCCGTGCTCCCGCTCGTAGTCGGCGCAGAACCGCTCGAGATTGCCAATGGCAACCGGTTCACCTTTTTTGCCGAGAATACAATTCCCTTCGCACTGGATTTCCTGCGGGCAAACCCTGCCGCAAACTGCAGGAAGGGCGTTTTTGCCCCATAGATTGCGGATCGCTCCGGTCATGTCTCCTTGGGCAAGATAATCAATAAAACCGGGAATATCAACTCCGACCGGACAGCCGGTCACACAACCCGGTTTTTTGCATTGCAAACACCGTTCGGCCTCTTCCTGGGCCATCTTCACCGTATAACCAGTCGGAACCTCAAGAAAATTCCGAGCCCTGACTTTTGGCTCCTGCTCAGGCATCGGGGTTCTGGACTTTTTTTCTGTTTTATCTACCTTTGCGGCCATTTTTTCCTCCATATGGATACACTCGGGTCAACGAGCGGAATTATCATCTAGAATGATATCTTGTTTGTCTCTAAACGGGGAACGGTACTATTTTGCATCTCGAATGGTACAGAATTGTCTGTGGCATTCTCGCTCTTCTTCTTGATAGGCCTGCAGCCTCATGATCAATTCATCATAATCCACCTGATGGCCGTCAAATTCAGGACCGTCAACACAGGCAAATTTCGTCTCACCGCCAATCGTGACCCGGCATCCGCCGCACATGCCGGTGCCGTCCACCATGATCGGGTTCAGGCTCACCAGCGTGGGTACGTTGTATTCTCTGGTGATATTGCTTACAGCCTTCATCATTGGAACCGGACCGATCGCCACTACTAATTTTACGTCCTCAGATTTAAGGATATCCTGCATGACCTGGGTAACAAATCCATGATGTCCATACGAGCCGTCATCGGTACATATGCGCAAATCATGAGAGGCCTTTTTCATCTGGTCCTCAAGGATCAGCAAATCCTTGGTCCGGGCCCCGATAATGCAGGTCACATCGTTGCCGATCTCCTTCAATCCCCTGGTTATGGGATGCAGAACGGCAACACCGGTGCCGCCGCCAACACAGATTACCTTGCCGACCTTTTCAAGATGCGTCGCTTTCCCCAAGGGGCCGATCACATCCTGATAGGAATCGCCCTCCTGCAAAGTTTTAAAAAGGGCCGTCGATTTGCCGACTACCATGTAGATAATTGTAATTGTTCCTTTCTCAGGATCCGAATCCGCCATCGTCAGAGGAATCCGTTCTCCTTCCTCGTTGGCTTTCAGGATCACGAACTGACCGGGACGGGCCTTTTTCGCTATGAGTGGCGCCTCTATCTCATTGAGAATCACGGTCCCTCCAGACATCTCCTCACGTCGCACGATCTTGAACATTGTTCTCTCCATGATAAAAATGTTGTATAAGACAGGCAAAAAGCATTCCTGATAAGTGGCGATAAGTGCACAGTGCAGATAAGCACAAGTTCCGCATTAAATCAACCTCAAAGTACGAAGAATTAAGCTCATACGGCTTCAATGCCTCAAACTGCCGCAGGTTCTGGAAAATACAGCAACAACTCATTGTCTTTCCGGATTTATTCCTTCTCGTCTCAGGCGGAGAAAGATACCACAATGTAGAGCTTGTTGCCTGTATTTTTTCATGATCGCATCAAGGGAATCCATTTTCAAGCTGAGAAGGAAAACCCCTTACACTCTTTTTCCTTCTCGCCCTTCATTTTAATTTGCATTTACACTATACTTCAAATTGAAAGGATCCAAAATCATCGCAGATACTTTTCCCCACACAAGGGAGTGGATATAACGCATATGGAGCATTTTCGAGGTGTTTTCCCGACTGTAAACGCTCTAGAAAATACTCCGGTACAGGCAGATAGAGCTGATCCGGTGCGCTGCTTGCGACCATCGGATTATAATCCCTCACCCGACAAGCTGGAGGTAAGCTATGCATAACATTTCCTTGAAAAGTGTCATGACACAGGGTTTTTTTTATGTCGAAGATCATGAAGCCATGGGCAAAGCCTTAGGGGTCATGCGTGACAGGCATATCAGCTTTCTGTTTGTATTAAAAAACGATATGCCTGTTGGAATAATAACGGAAAGAAAGGTCATGGATAAGGCGGTCAAGGGAATGGACCTTCTTACCTCCTCCGTGCAAGACGTTATGTCCAGTCCTCTTTTGAGTATGCACGATGACGACACCATCGCAGATGCATGCGAGTTCATGAAAACTCACCAAATACGTCATATCGGGATCGTCACCAGAGAGGGACGGCTCAAAGGTAGCGTCACCCCAGGAAATATCGTCAACATGCTGAGCAGCGACAGTTTTTCCTCCTCTGCATTGGTAAAGGACATTATGTATACCAATATCGTTTTGGAAAAACCTGAATCGAATCTCAGGCAAGCCGGCATAAATATGCTGGAAAAACGAAGCTGTTGCGCCATCATCATGGACGACGGCCGACCGGTGGGCCTTGTGAGTGAAAAGGATGCCGTCAGCGCATTGAGCTATGGGCAAAATATTGCGACCATACCACTCAACAAGATCATGAGCGCACCCGTTGTAACCGTACAGGAAATGGATACCATAGCTCAAGGAATCATCACCCTCAGAGCTCATCGAATTCACAGAGCGGTTGTGAAGAGCAAGCAAGATAAGGTCGTCGGCACACTCGCCCTGAACAACATGGTGGACAACATCGACACGGTGCTGAACAAAAAACTCATGAGCTACAGTTTCTGACAGGCTCACCGGGTCGTTACCTACTTGCCCCGAGCAAATCGGTTCCCGGGCTTCCAACGGGCGCAATCCGTTGGAAGCCGGTCCGAATCGGCTATTTCTTCCATCTTACTCTTTGTACACTGCCGGCATTTTCCAATTGGTATCAAAGCCGAGTTCCGCCAAAATGCGAATTCCCTCTTCCATATTGATGCCGATGGAGCCCAGTCCATGGGAATCATCACCGGGGACCACGGCAATACCCAACTCCAAAGCCTGTTTGAGTATCGACCGGCTGATATAGGGTTCATCCGCTCCTTTCAACAGGGATCGGAGGTTGAAATCCATGATCAAGTCTTGCTTCCGGATCAATTCGAGATTACGTCGAATACGCCAAGCGATTTCCGGCTGCAGAAGCCGTTGCCGGTAGCCGGAGTCAAACAGGCGGATCAAATCGAAATGACCGACGACGGCCGGATTTAAAAGTTTGATCATTTCGTATTGCTGATCGAAATATCGACAGTAGAGGGCGTCCATCCCGCCTGCGGCTTCAGCTGTGGCCAGATATTGTTCTTTCGAATAATCAAAACCCAAGTCGTCTACGAAATGCACCGAACCGACAATATACTCCGGCTTGAATTTCCGAATAAGAGAAGGGATGAATTTTTCATAACCGCTGTACGTCTCAATCTCCATGGCCACGAAGATCTTTATCTGCGAGGCATATTTCTTCTGCAGTCTCCGGCATTCCACAATATAGGCCGCAAATCTGTCATAAAGAACCGCGGGGGTTAACCCGGCCTCTTTTTGGTCGGGATAGAGAAGGTCATCCCTCAACCCCGGCACATGTTCTGTAATCCCTACCCAGGCGAAACCATGCCGGATATACGCACAAATCACCTCCTCGAGACTGTCCGTTGCATGATGGCAAAACTGCCCGCTGTGTCCACCATGCACGGAAACGAATTTCGGATCTTCCATTTTTTTCGGCATCTGCAAATATAATCCATTCCTTTAGGCTACCTGGAAAATTTGATTTTTCGTTCAAATTCAAGGAGAGAGAGAATTTTCCAGAGGCATACAGCTAATATTCCAAGGATAAAATTTACTCTCGCAACGCCGAAGTTGGGCGAAAGGACAATTTTTCAAGGTGGCCATTATTCATCAGATCATCCAATCTGATTTTTTTGTTATTTCCTGGCGTTATTTCACGGTTATATTTTTCTCACTTGCTGTAAACCTGCTATAATCACGCCTCAGCTCCGCTTCAGGCTGCGGCAAAGGTTTGTCAAAGAGAAATCCTTGGCCGTAGTGACATCCATAGGACCTGAGCAGAGTCATCTGTTCCACCGTCTCCACACCTTCGGCAACGACCTTCATCCCCAGACTGCGGGCCAGATCGATGATGGTCTTGACGATGGTTTGCTTCTCCGTATCCTTTTCCATCTCGGAGACAAACGATTGATCCACCTTGATACTCTCGGCAGGGATACGGCTGAGGTAACTCAATGAAGAATACCCCGTACCAAAGTCATCTATTTGCAGGTGCACTCCAAGTTTTTTCAACTCATCCAAAATCGAAAAAGAGAGATTGACGTCCTCCATGATCCCGCTTTCAGTGATTTCAATCTTAAGTAAGCGCGGATCCAATCTGTACTTACTCAGAATATCGGCGATGCGTTTTGCCAGATCCTGTTGACGAAACTGCAAAGAAGAAACGTTTACACTCATAAATGTCGCAGTCTTGGAAAACCTTTTATGCCACTGACCGGCTTGCGCGCAAGCAATCTCCATAATGTTCATTCCCAATGTGGCGATCAACCCCGACTCTTCCGCCAGGGGGATGAACTGTGACGGCATGATCAGACCCTTTTCCGGATGTTGCCAGCGAGCCAGGGCTTCATATCCCGCGAGATTCAGATTATCAAGACGTATAATAGGTTGATAGAAGGGAACAATCTGGCGATCGCTCAGAGCCTTGCGCATATCTGCCAGCAACTGGAAACGTTCGGCCGTTCGATTGTGCATGGTTTTGTCGAAAACCTGATAGCCACGTTTCCCTTTGGATTTGGCGTCATACATGGCCGTATCCGCGTCACGCAAGATTTCCTCGGCAGTACAATCAGTTGAATGATTGACGGCAACACCGATGGAAGCCGAAATGTGGAATTTATATCCCTCGATGAGAAATGGATCATTCAGCCCTTGCAGAATGCGTTGGACAATCTGCTCTGCGTGCATTTGAGCGTTTACCCCATGAAACAACAGAGCAAACTCATCTCCGCCAAGCCTGACCGTAGTGATTCCCTCCGGAACGGTCATTTGTAAACGTTCGGCGAAAGATCTCAACAACCAATCGCCTATGAGATGGCCCAGACTGTCATTGACCAATTTAAAATCGTCCAGATCGAGAAAAACCACAGCCACCTCTCCCACTGCAGTTTTGCCACAAAATGCCTCTTCCAGAAACCTGAACAGCAGCGCCCGATTGCCCAAACCGGTCAAATTATCCTGAAATGCCTGTTCCTCCAACCATTCCCTATACCGCTTATCTTCAGTGATATCCTTGAGAATAAAAAGCAACTCCAGCGGTTCTCCCCGGGCATCCCTGTTTATCTCGCTTGTCTGGGAAATCCAGCGAACCAAACCGTGATCGAGAATAACCCTGAATTCGATATCCGTGCATATTCCTTTAGACAGGCAGGATTTATAAAAGGAAACGACCCTCTCCTTATCCTCTTTATGGAGGTGCGCCTCCAGGATTTCCCAAGAATCCAAAGAATCCTCGGCGCTCATCCCTAAAAGCGACCGGGTGTTTTTGGACCATTGGAAGGACACGGGTAAACCTTTTTTATTGTAACGGACCGCACAGGTACACACATTGCCGGCCTGTTGAGACAGTGCCAAAACGTCGTCACGTCGCGCACGTTCCTCCAAGGCATGATGGATAATCCCGATGAGTTCTTCCCCGGACACGGGCTTAAGGAGAAATCGGAAAATACGGGCTTCGTTTATGCTATGGACTGCGGTGGTGAAACTGCCGTGTCCGGTCAGCATGATCTTGCATACATCGGGGTAAAGACGGTTAACCTCAGTCAGTAATTGGCTGCCTGACATACCCGGCATTCTATCGTCGCTGACGATTACATCGACATGCTTTTCGGCAAGAACCTGCAATGCCTTTACAGCAGATGTAACCGTCAGTATTTCAAAGGGTTCAAAACGAAATTCACGTTGAATCGAGTGCAATATTTCTTCTTCGTCATCGACGAAAAGTATCCGAGGCAGCACCATACTATTCAAAGTCCTTCTGCGGCATATGCAGGATTTAACGGCTTTCCCGCCTGATTCAACGAGAATATTTCTCAAGTCCTCCAAAATCGTTCAAGTTCTGGGCCTGGGCAACCGTAATGGCGATGAGCGTGACCAGATTTTCCATATCGCTGTTACGTTGTACCACATTAAAAGGTCTGCTCAAGCCCATGAGCAAAGGACCGATGGCTTTGGCTCCTCCCAGACGATCAAGCAGCTTATAGGAAACATTGCCGGAGGTGAGATCCGGAAAGATCAAAACATTGGCGGCCTTCCCCAAACGATTAAAGGGGAAACGTTCGTTAAGTATTGAATCGACCACGGCCGTATCGGCTTGCATTTCACCGTCGATAATCAGATCGGGTCGTCTATGTCGAACGATATTCATCGCTCTGGTGACCTTATCCGCTTCCGGGTGGCGGACATTGCCGAAATTTGAGAAGGAAAGCATAGCTATGCGAGGCACCATATCGAAAAAGACCGCCTTTTCGCTTGCCAGGATCGCTATCTCAGCCAAATCCTCGGCACTGGGCTGGATATTGACGGTGGCATCGGCAAACAAAAGCGTCCTGTTTTTCGATATCATCAGGTAAAGGCCTGAAACCTTGGATACACCGGGGCGCCGTTCGATCACCTGCAGGACCGGACGGATGGAATTGGGGTAGGAATCGGCTACACCGTGAACCTGGCCGTCAACGATACCTTCATGGACTAGCATGGCACCGAAGATATAAGGATTTCTCAACTGTCTTCGCACCTCTTCCAAAGGCCAACCGCGCCGCTGGCGAAGAACAAAAAGCTTTTGAACAAAGTCCTCCAGGTAGGGGTTGCGCTCGGGATCCATGATCTCGATTCCCTTGAGTGGTATTTGTAAATTATCGGCGATATCCGAAATTTTATCCGGGTCTCCCAACAACACCGGCGTGGCAATACCGTCACGATGAGAATTGTAGGCCGCCCGGATCACCACAGGAAGACTGCCTTCTGGAAGAACAATGCGTTTAGGATCCTGTTGGGCGCGAATGATGATTTTCCGCATCAATTCACGCTCCGGGCCAAGGGTCGCTTCCAACTTATTGACATATGCGGCCCGATCGGGGGGCTGAATCCTGGCAACACCGCTTTTCACCGCCGCCTCCGCCACCGCCGGCACCACCTTCAGCAATACCCTGCTGTCCAAGGGCTTAGGGATAATATACTCGGTACCGAAGCGGATGGAACTTCCTCCATAGGCACGAATCACGGCATCGGGAACATCCTCTCTTGCCAGTTCTGCCAAAGCCCGAACGGCCGCCACTTTCATCTCTTCATTGATGGAACTGGCGCTAACGTCCAGGGCGCCGCGGAAAATATAAGGAAAACCGAGCACGTTGTTGACCTGGTTCGGGAAATCCGAGCGGCCCGTGGCCACGATGGCATCGGGCCGAATGGCTTTAGCTTCGTCGTAATCAATCTCTGGGTCCGGATTGGCCAATGGAAAGATAATGGGTGACTGGTTCATCGTCTTCAGAAGTTCGGATGTAAACGCTCCCTTTACGGACAATCCGACCAGCATATCAGCTCCGCTCACCGCATCGGCAAGGGTTCGACGGTCAGTCTCTATGGCAAACTCCTCTTTATAGGGGTTCATGCCCTGTGCACGTCCCTTGTAAATGACCCCCCGGGTATCCACCATCATCACGTTTTCCTTCTTGACGCCGAGTAGCACATACAATCGGGCACAGGCGATGGCCGCCGCTCCCGCACCGTTGACGACGACACGCATCTCATCAAGGCTACGTCCGGTCAAGGATGCGGCATTGATCATGGCAGCCGCCGAAATTATCGCCGTTCCATGCTGATCGTCATGGAACACGGGGATGGACATTTCTTTTTTCAGTTGCTCCTCGATATAAAAACATTGTGGGGCTTTGATATCCTCCAAATTGATGCCGCCGAAAGTCGGCTCCAGGAGTTTAACCGTTCTAATAAATTCATCCGGATCGGTAGTATCTATTTCCAGATCAAAGACGTCGATATTGGCAAAGCGTTTGAAAAGGACCGCCTTGCCTTCCATGACGGGCTTGCTTGCCAAAGCTCCTATTCCTCCCAGACCGAGGACCGCAGTACCATTGGTAATGACCGCTATGAGATTGGCGCGGTTTGTATATTCAAAGGATTTTTTCGGATCTTTCTCAATCTCAAGACAAGGAACCGCCACTCCCGGCGTGTAGGCAAGACTCAGATCGGCCTGGCTGATGAACGGTTTGGTGGGTACAACTTCAGTCTTGCCCGGCCGTGGTTCTTTATGGTAGCGCAGCGCCTCATTTTCGTAGTGCATTTTCTCTCCTCAAACAACGCATATAGATTAACATAGAATCCCCGAGGGCAGCCGATGAATTGCGACATCATTTCTTCTTTCAACTTTTTTTTCTTAAAAATCTGACAAGCAACCCGACGGTTAATATCACGGTGAAACTGATATAAATCCCAAGACTCAGGACAGGATGGGTGAGAGTTTTGGCTTTACCCAGCTGAACCTGAAAAACCTGGTAAAATACATCCAGCAATAGAATCATGGTCGCCGAAGCAAACCAGTAGAAGGAAGCACAGAGGTGATCAAGGGTCGTTTGACGACGCTCCTCCGACATCCAATAGCTCTTGTTCGGCAGGTTCATCAATTGTACGGGAAACTTTGAAACAAGAAGCGCCAACACGGGGAAAAGCACTGTCAGACCCGTCACAACAATGACATAAAATTGAAGAAAAGATGATTTGCTCATCCATGCGTCCGGTAGGCCGGTGGGCCCGAAGTGCGATGCGACGCGCTCGGGCAGGCGTGGATAGTAATACCAGGCCTGGAGCAAACAAAGCAGGCAAAGACAGACAAATATAAGCAAAAAGAGTTTTGACCGCTGCATTCCCGTATCCGTTTTTTTAAATCTCAAACCATCGCCGGCAGGTCAAGCCTCTCACGGCTCTCCCTTGATTGCGGTTCGAACCCGATTATCAGCCAGGATCTTTTTTAAGATACCGGAAAGCTGATCATTGAGCATCATTTCAAGATCCAACACCTTGGGTCGTGACAAGGAATCTTTATTGGCCTCGCGATCATAATCCAAGGTCAACGTGCTCCCGCCGTTGCCGACAATGATCTGCAGGTGCGTTCTCACCTTGGTTGAATACAGCATATTGAGTCTGGTGACTTTGGCCAAAAGCTCTTTCACGACGATAACCACGGAGATGTTCGCTCTTGCACGCAGATTCAGTCCCTGCTGACGCAATCCATGCTCCAAGCTCTCCTTAATCAGATCCTGCGGGGGGACACGATTCTGAAGCGTCACCGCCGGTTCATTGTCCACCTGATAAAGGATCGTGTACCGTTCGCTGCGCCGGTCTCTTCCTATAATATTGACCTTAAGGGAGGCCGGATATACCCTCTGTGTCTGGTTTGCAACTTCGATCGTTAGATCGGCCTTCTCCGGCATTGTGCCGGCACAACCGAAAAGAACCAACCCCACGAGAACAACCATCAGCTTTTTCATACGCACCCCTACTCGTTAATCACTTCTTTCTCAGGCCTCTCCGCTCCACTTTCCTCGCTCATTCCGCTTACAGGCAACGTCATGTTGTTGATGATCTTTTTCGGCATCTTGGCAAGCCCGCTGACAAGCGACATAAAGACTGCCGCCGCATAGGGAATCGACTGAACAAGCAAGACAATCACCCACACCATCAGATCCGGAGTGTCGATCCCCTGCAGCTTCGAAACACCACACGCCGCAACCCAAAGGGCCAGCATGATCAAGCCCTCCTCTCGTGCCGATTGCAGAGCTTGCACCACGGCATGAGCCTTTGCCATCTTGGGTGTTCTGAAAAACGGTTTATCTTTCGTCACAAACCCTGAAAGAATCGCCTTGGAAATGGTGTGGGAAAGGGAAAGTCCGGCCACGGCCGACGCTATTGTCTGCGTCACGGAAGCCCCAACTCTGGTGCGATAGAGATAAATCATTTTCCCCATCTTAAAAACAAACAGGGTGAGAGGCATGAAAGATAGAATGACCAACGGCGGATCGATGACATGGATGAAGAGGCACATCCCCGTTGACCAGATCAAGGCTGCAAGGGTGAAGATCAGATTGATGCTGTCGGCAAGCCATGGCAGCCATCCTGCAATGAAATGATACCTCTGCCCCTTGGTGAGTGACGAATTCTCTTTGCCCCGCAAGGCTCCGAGATGGCGTTTTAGAATCTGCACGGCTCCATAAGCCCAGCGGGCACGTTGCTTCTTGAAATCAAGAAAGGTATCCGGCATCAGACCCTTACCGTAGGATTGCGGTATATATGTTGCTTCATATCCCTCTTCGAATATCCTGAGTCCCAATTCGGCATCTTCGGTGATACACCATTCCGACCATCCACCCACCTCAACCAACGCGGACTTCCTGACCATGGTCATGGTCCCGTGCTGAATAATGGCGTTTCTCTCATTCCTGGTGAGCATGCCGATATAGAAAAAGCCTTGGTATTCCGAATAGCACATCGCCTTAAAAAGGTTCTCCCCGTCGTCCCGATAATCCTGCGGTGCCTGAACGATGGCAATTTTCGGATTTTCAAACTGGGATCCCATATCCCGGAGCCAATCCGGAGCGACTTTATAATCGCTGTCGATAACTGCTATCACCGAGGCATCGGGAGCCGTTTGGGCCAAAGCATAATTCAATGCACCGGCTTTAAACCCGGACAGCGGGTCGACATGGAAAAACCGAAAGCGCGATCCCAGCTTCTCACAATGCGCCTGAACCGGTTGCCAGACGGCCGGATCTTTGGTGTTGTTATCGATCACGATCACTTCAAAGGATGGATAATCCAGTCGGGCCAAGGCATCCAGGGTTTCGATCATCATTTCCGGCGGTTCATTATAGGCAGGAACATGAACGGAAATTTTAGGCAATTGATCGTCGGGGAGTTTTTTTGTCATGAAGGGACGACGCCAAGTCGAAACCCAGGTCGCCTCCGCCCACTCATGGGCCTCGGTGAACAGGACCACAACCACGCCGATCATTCCGATTATCATCAAAAAGCCGATAACGATGGACAGCAGCGTCAAGTATTGTTGAGAATAGCTGTAAATAATCCAGACAGCCGCCGTAGAGGCGCCAAAAGCCACGGACGCGAGGAAACTGCGTCCCCTGGCACGTAATGTCTTGCTGTCAATGAGAAGCAGTGCGAATGTGATGACAGCCACGACAACTGAGATGCCGGCAAGTATTCTCCATTCAGGAACTTTGACGATCGGCGAAGTAAAAGGAAATTTGGGATGGCGGTTGACGTCGTATACTCCCCAATAGGCGCCCACGGCTCCTTCCGTCACCTGTTTCCATGGCTGGTCAAAGGCCTCCATGACATAATAGATATAGTTTTCCTTTTGGGCTCGGGCAAGGAATCGGCGAAGGAAAATCGCCTCATTGGATACAGAGGCAACGGCCGAATGGAGAGTACGCCCGTTGCTGGGCCAGCCGACCTCACCGATCACGATATCCTTGTCGGGGAAAGTGTTTTTTAGAAGATTATAGTGGTCTACCGAATACTCCACTGCCCGATCGTTGCTGACGCCCTCCCAATATGGGAGAAGATGGATACAGATATAGTCCACATGATCGCGTAGTTCCTTATGATTATACCAAACGTCCCAGGTTTCCGCCGTACTGACGGGCACATTCACCGCCTGACGAACCCTGTCGAGATATCCTGCGAGCTGTTGCGACGTGAGATCCCCGCGTAAAAGAGTCTCGTTGCCGACGATAATCCGAACCACGTTTTTGTAGTTCTCCCGGGCTACTTTAATTAAGGTTTCGATTTCCTCCTCATTCTTAGCCGGGTCCTTCTGCAGCCAGGCGCCAAGCGCCACATTGAGTCCATATTTTCTTGCCAGGGCGGGAACCTTGGCCATGACGCCTTCCACTGTGTAGGTACGTATGGCGTATGTCTTATCAGCCAGTAGCGCCAGATCCGATTCCACCTCCTGTTCAGACGGCATGATCTTCAAGACGGCGCTCTGCCCTTCTCTATATGGAGAAAAACAGAACCCCTGAATCCGCGTGGGCCAGGCAGGTTCCTCCTTCGGCTTATTCAGATAGGCCCAAGAGCTGAAACAAATGACGGCAATGGCTACGACTATGAGGATATTGGCTCTACTCATTTGGCAATTGTGAACAAATCGACGGAAAATTTTCGCCTCCGTTATCATTTGTCTGAACGACACGATATCCTTGAGGATCGTCTTTTTCCTTAAACATATTTATTTCTTATACATTATGGCAAGAAAAGAACTTCCCGGCATCCCTGATTACGCCCATCAACGGGTATACCAAACAGCACCTTGCCGACAGGGACAAAACCATACAGTTTTTTTCAGATTATGAACAGAATAATTTATGGAGGTATCCGGATGTTCGGACACTCGTCTTACGCATTCATCCGATTCTTTGAAAGAATGAAATTAAATTTTCCGGAGACAGCGGCTAGTGGCGGCACCCGGGCCTGTTTCCAGATAATTTCTTTAAATACAATATACCCATTTTGTTCAATGGTCAAAATCGATGAACAACGGGTCCCGTAGGAGGGGCTGGAAATAAAGATAGGAGCCAAAATCCGTTCCCAAACAAGCCCTACTCCGGTATCGGGGAGCAAGTCATCGGGAGGAATATCCCGGTTTGTCAGGATTTCCTCCAACTCGGCGTTCATTGTTGGGCTCTTTTCCGACACAAGACGTTTGAAACGAGAAAGGCCAAGGCTGACTTTGGGCCACGGCGTATCGAGCAAATGATTACTCAGCCCATATATTCCCGGCGCAAGACGGCGAAACCATTCTCCTCTGTTCGATGCGTAATAGAGGTTGTTAAAATCGCCCACGATAAGGTTGAAACCGTTATATCCTGCTGCTTGGTCCCTGATCTGCTGCAGATACTCCCGAGGCTCGATGCCGCTTTTTAAAAAATCGGCTACCAGGCTTCCCCGCGAAGGAGCGTCTTTTTGAACTTTTGCCGGATCGCGAAAATTGGTCAATACCGCAAAACGCCCTTCCCGGGTAATGCCCATCCATGTCCCCATCAGTTTGAGATCCCTTCCGGCCAAAATTTCCGGATGGTCATGCCAATACCCCAGCGGCATTGCCGGACGTTCATAAAATTCATCCCGGTTTGCGGCAAGAATCAGACGATAGCGGGGATGAACATCATAAGCAAAAAAAATCACACACATGGTATCACCGTGCCTTTCAATAATACCATCAGGCCAGTTTATCTAAGTTCCATGTACTTATTATGATAGGCCACCAGTTTATCATGGGGAAGATAGAGAAATACTTGGTAGTTTTCGTCGCTCAAAGAGCCGTTGAATTCAGCGAGTTTAATCGTTTGGGTTTTGAATTTTTCGATATCGTTGCTGTTAAAGTTCCCTCTATAAATTGTTGGAAACGTCTTTCCGTCCTTCATGCCAAAGTAGCCAAGCACAATCAATATGGGAACCTTATTCTGGGCGTAAACACCTTCGGCAGCGTGCAACAATCCCATAAGACTTGTTGTATTTTGATATTGTCTTGAAAATTTCACAAAATCGCGAAAACATTTTTCCTGAGCCAGATAAATTTTATGCCCGGAATAGTAGGCAATGGGTTCGATCATATATTCCGGGGAACCGATTATAATCGAGCCGTCGAGTTGTCGATTGGTTTTGATATATTCCCCAAGGGCGAGTGCACAACTTTTTTCAACCCTTGCCTCTTCACGGACAATATGATTGTTAATTAACGCATCGTGGACCATAAACGGGAGTAAAAAGCCAAACAGAACGATATAATGTATAATTTTCGCCTGCTTGAAGGACCCCGGCCTCTCCTTTGAGCGGACACCATGGAATGCTATCCAGTAAAGTGTCAATATAAATCCTAACAATACCCCCTGATGGTGTGTCTGCGGATAGATAAAGGCGATGGAGACAAAATTAAAAACGACCACCGTAAAATAGAGTATGATTCCTAGAAAAGGCCGCACTATAAGGAGGCCGGCGACAAGTCCGATAACAAAAATATCCCGATATACAACGGGAATATTCAAAATATAATAAATATATTGTCCCGGATGAGAGAAAGCCTTGAGGATATCCTGTCCGTAATGGATACGGGCCATGAAATCAGGGGGAGCAAATACGGACTCCGCATCGACTCGGGTGCTATAAAACGAGATCAAAATTCCCAAAAGGGCAATCGCTGCAGCCAGAAGATACGGTTTCTTTTTTATGGTATCAAAACCGGAATCGGCAAGCCAACCTATAAGAAACATACCGGACATATACATTCCATACTGGTTGGTATTCGCTTCGAGGAAAAGCAAGATGCCAATCATCACGGGAGACGGCTCTTTCTTGGTGGAGAAAACCGCCAGGCAAAAAAAGAGCAGCATGCTGAGCCCATAATCCCTTGCCTCCACAGCATTGGAAAAAAAGGGAACCACTCCGAACGCAAACAGCGCCTTCATTATCAGCGGAAAAGGAGAATATCTCACCAGAAGGTATACTGCACCAAAACCGATCAAAAGACTGGTCATCTCCAACACCACCGGGTTGGGGATCAACCAATGCATAATCATCAGGATCGTTCGCCAAAGAAGCGGGTGACCATCGTATTTTGCAAACGCGAAATATTCGGAAAATTTATTAATTTCAACAGCCATCAGATATTCGCGGGTCTCGTCACGCCAGAGTTCATGGGTCAGCGTGCAGGCAAATACCGCAAATATCCACAGAGCCAGGATACCGTTCTCAACTTTCCGGGCAACTGGCGGTGAAGGGCGTAAAAACTGCGGAAATTGAAAATGAAATGATTTTAAATTCACAAAAGCGTTCTAAAAAAGCAAAAAATATGATTCCCCCGGTTAAACCGAATTTCTAATTTCTCATAGGTGTTGCCGCATGTTCATGATAATTCGGTTTGATCACAGGTCGTCTACGACCTTATTTTGCTTTACAATCGGGAATGACTCTCCCACATGAACATCAAACGATATACAATCCGAGCGTCTTTTTTTCAATAGGAAAGAAAAGAGCATGCCATCAAGGATTATTTTCCTCTTTTTCCGACGATACATTAACTGACGGAGCTTCATCCTCCGAGACGGCGCAGGGAATAGAGGAAGATTGTTGATTGTCGTAATCGAATTGAAAATCTCCGTCGGTAAAAAGCTCCAGGCAGGCATCCACGGCGTCGGCATCGTATAAGACACTCCTGTTTTCTCTCAGTTCGTCAAGGGCTGCTTCGGTCCCTTGAGCAGGGCGGTACGGCCTGAAAGAACTTTTGGCCTCTGTGACATCCGCTACGGATAGGATCTTCGCCTCGAGGAGTATCTCGTCACCGCGGAGTCCCTTCGGATAACCGGACCCGTCAAGACGCTCATGATGCTGTAAGACCATCTGTGCGCACGGCCACGGAAAGGGGATGCTCTTCAGGATCTCGAAACTGATCAGGGGATGCGTTTTAATGATATCCATTTCAGCATCGAGGAGTTTTCCGGTTCTGTTCAAGATGGATACGGGTACTCTGATCTTTCCGACATCGTGCAGGATCCCGGCGATGCGAATTCCTTTAATCACTTCTGCATCCAAACCCATTTTGGCAGCGATGGCGCAGGCCAGTTGCGCTACCCGTTGTTGGTGACCGGCGGTATATGGATCCCGGATTTCCACCATAAGCGCCATGCTGCAGATGCTTGCGTGGAGCATGTGTTGTATTTGTATGGTTTTTTCTTCCACCCTTTGCTCAAGAATCGTATTTTGAGTTTGCAACTTGAGTTTCATCTCCTCAAGAGCAATATGTGTCTGCACCCGGGCTCTGACCTCCGCGGCATGAAACGGCTTGGTGATATAGTCGACCGCTCCCATCTCGAAGGCCTTGGTCTTATTGATCGTCTCCGACATGGCCGTAATAAATATGAGCGGAATCGATTGAGTTAAAGGATTTTGCTTCAGACGCATGCAGACCTCATATCCATCCATCTCCGGCATCATTATGTCTAAAAGAATAAGATGAGGGTGATACCTTTCCACATACTCAAGAGCGCTTGCCCCTTTTTTGGCGATCCCCAACCGATAATCGTCTTTCAAGGTACTGACAAGCAAATCGATATTGGTCGCGTTGTCGTCGACGAT
>JBJKQT010000260.1:0-12921 GCA_046705065.1 Desulfocapsaceae bacterium | reverse complement strand
GGCGACTGACCCAATCCAAACCTGTAGACAGTTTTTCCGTTGGCGATAAGATTCTTAGATTTTTCATTAATGGCAAGAGTGTCTGATTGGTCCAATCCCTGGAGATGAGGGTTGATGAGATCAGCATTTGATTTTAACTGATTTTCCATGGCTCCTGTTTTGGAATGTTGTACCATCGGCGGCAATGATGATCGGGTATGAATAAAGCATGAATTCAAAAGTCGGCTTTTTACTGTCGAGATCAACTTTATCATACCCGTTTGAGATTGATGGGACAATGAGTTTCGGTGAGGTGGGGCGGACGATTAAGGCTCGTGCCTCTAATTGAATTTGTGGAGACACCTTTTTTCATTTCACACTCTGTCAATTTTCCGTTTTGTTTTTAGGATATTTTTAATTTTCCTGATGGCTGTTTCCTGTTATTGTGATTTTATCGATCCCTTAGAGGTTTGGTGACAGGGAATCTATTGAATAAAAAAAGAAGATGATTTTTACTGTTTGGTTGACCCTTTATAATAGGGGGCTCGTCGGAAATTGCACAATGACATCGGCTTGCTATTCTTGAGGATGTTTTGCAATGCCCATTTATGAATATAAAGCTTTTGATGACCAAGGCAGATCCCGCAAAGGTATTATCGATGCCGAAAGTGAAAGCGGTGCCCGAATACGGATCCGTGCGCTTGGCCAATATCCTGTTGAAATATGGAAGAGTTCCTCCAAAAGAAAAAAGTTACAGAATAAGGCTTTTTTCGGTGGCACCTTTTTCGAAAATGTACCGAATCGGGAGATTATAGAAACGACGAGACAGCTTGCGACCTTGTTAGGGGCGGGGATTCCTCTTGTTCAGGCCTTGGGTTCCTTAGCAGTTCAAACCAGAAATGCCGTTTTGCATAGGATCATCGCGGAGATAAAGGAATCCGTCAATGAAGGGAATAGCCTAACTACTTCGATGGCAGAGTATCCTAAGATTTTCTCCAATGTTTATATCAACATGGTTAAAGCTGGTGAAGCCTCAGGTTCTTTGGATATAGTTCTTGGGCGTTTGGCGGATTTCGGAGAGAAACAAGAAGAAATCGCTGCGAAATTGAAAACAGCCATGATCTATCCGGCAATTATGGCTGTCGTCGGCTCCGGGATTTTGTCGTTCTTGATCATTTATATCGTACCCAGCATCACCAAGGTCTTTGCCGATATGAAACAGGTTCTGCCTCTTCCGACTATACTCTTACTCGGTCTGAGCGAATTTTTGAAAAACTGGTGGTGGTTGATTCTCCTGGTGCTGATGATAGGAATGGTCGTGATCAGATCATTTGTTCGATCGCAATCCGGACGCTCTTTTTTCGACCTCTGCAAACTCAAAATGCCTGTTGTGGGACTTGTGGTTCAAAAGATTCTTATGGCAAGATTTGCCTCAACGCTGGCAAGCCTGTTGGAAAGCGGCGTCGGGCTTATTACTTCAATGCAAATCGTTAAAAACATCCTTGATAATGTTCATGTTAACGCAGTGATCGATGAGGCAATCGAGCAGATTCGACAGGGGAAAAGCATGACGCATTCCTTTGCTGGCTCGCTTTGGTTTCCACCGATGTTCGTCCAGATGGTCGCGGTCGGTGAGCAAAGTGGTGAATTGGGGCCCATGTTGAAAAAAATTTCGGATTCTTATGAACGCGATGTCGAGACAGCCGTGATGCGCATGACTGCTTTTGTTGAACCCCTGATGATTATAATTATGGGAGCTTGTGTCGGCTTTATCGTCCTTTCAATACTCTTGCCAATCCTTGAGATGAATCAAATGGTTAGGTAAATACAGGGTATCAACTCCTTTAGGAGGTTTTGCAAAATGACATCATCGTTGGAGCGGGGGTTTACCCTGCTTGAATTACTAATTGTTCTTGCTATTCTTGCCGTTCTGGCAACTTATATCGCTCCGAAGATTATGGGAAGGCCGGATGAAGCAAAACGAACCATGGCGGGTGTTCAAATCCAGGGTCTGGAGACAGCTCTTAAGGTTTACAAACTTGACAACGGAATGTATCCGTCAACAGAGCAAGGCCTTTCCGCTTTAGTACAGTCGCCCAGCGTGGGCAACCTCCCGCCAAAATGGAGAAAGGGGGGATATTTGGAAAAAGGGAGGGTGCCGAAAGATCCATGGGGAAATGATTATATTTATCTCTGCCCTGGCGTGCATGGTGATTTCGATCTCAGCTCCCGTGGTGCCGACGGTTTGGTTGGGGGAGAGGGAGAAGATGCGGATATCAATAGTTGGCAACTCGAAAAGTAAGACGGGGAAACTAATATTTTCTGTCAAGAATGATCTTAAAAACGAATATGCCTTTACCTTGATTGAGGTTCTGGTAATTTGTTTTTTAATTTCCATTATGCTTTCCGTCGGCATTCCGACCATTCGTGACGACCTGTTGACAGATCAGCTCAAGACCGCAAGCAGAAAAATCATAGACACTGTCCGTGGGCTCAGAGAAGAGGCTGTTCAGGACGGACAAGCATTTTCCCTTTTTCTTGATCTGGAAGGTAAAAGCATGTGGTACTTACGCGATGAACAAATGAAGCAGGAGGATCAAGATCACCCTGAAAAAGATATTTTCAAACTACCCAACTCCGTTCGAATAGTGGATGTTTGGACAAAATCCGGAGGGAAGATGACTGAAGGGACGATACACCTTATGATTAGTCAACAAGGCTATATGGATACGACCGTTATCCATTTGGCTGAAAGCAAAGATATTAAAAGTATCTTTTTCTTTCCTTTTCTCGGTTCGGTCAAGATTGTCGACGGTTATGCGGATTTTGAATAAACTCATTGTCGTATCTCGTCATTATTTCTTCTCGACTCCGTGCCGTACTCAACGAATGATGCAAGAGAGAGGGAGTAATAATGAAATAAACTGTGTTTCCAATCATAAGGCCTTTACCCTCCTTGAAGTAATGGTGGCTCTTGCTATCATGGCAATTGCACTAACAACTCTTTTCGGGTCTCAATCCGGAAGCCTTTCTCTGGCGACTGAGGCAAAGTTTGCAACCAATGCATCTCTACTGGCTGATCTGAAGTTTGCGGAGTTGGAGAGCGGTAATCTGGCACCTGTTGATGCTCAAGGGGATTTTGGTAAAGATTTTCCAGGCTATAGCTGGAAAATCGAGATAAGGGATGCTGGAGAGGGCCTGCCCGAGTTGCCCATTGATCTGCAAAATCGGCTGCGTCGAGTCGATCTTTCAATCTTTTGGGCGAAACAGGTCGCACCTCTCATGGTCACATATTACATGAGGCCCAAAGACGTTCCATGAAGGATATCAAAAGGCAAAAAATGGGAGCCGGTTTTACCCTGCTGGAACTCATGATTGCAATTTTCATCTTTGTCATCGTCCTTGCCGCTGTGTATGGTGCTTATGTTATGACAACCAAGGCGATTGATACCGCTGAAACGCAAGCAGATATCAACACCAAGGCTCGCATTGCCATGCACAGAATTACGACCGATCTGAAAGGTTTTTATATAGGGGAAGGAGGAGTGCTTGAGGGAAAAAGAGGACAAGAGTCTGAAAATCGAGCTGATAGTCTGAACTTCACATCTACGGCCCATCTTACTTTTTCCGATAAAGAGTTGCCAGCAGGGCTTGCCTTAATTAGATATTCGACATCTCTGGACCCTGAGTCGGGGGATCTGCAACTGTTTCGCCTTGATGTCCCCTACCGACCAGGCTATTTGGAGAAAGATTATTCAGGACAGAAAGGCGATCTTCTCTGTGACGGATTGCGTTGGGTCCAATTCAGCTATTTCGATCGAACAGGCAATGAAATGGATAGGTGGCAGACCGATGAAACCGTTGACAAACCGGGGGAAGATAATAAAAGAATTCCTGCCCTGATTGAAGTGGTTCTGCATTTTGCAGGGAAAGACCGAAACGATCTGATTTTTAAGACCGCAGTGGCGATTCCTCCTTTGAAAGAATTGAAAAACAGGTAGTTGGCCATGAAAGGACCATTTCTGAACCAAAGAGGGTTGGCTCTTATTTTGACCATCATCATTACCAGCCTGCTTGTCATATTAACTGTCCAGTTTGGACTCAGTATGCGACGGGAGTACCTGTCTTCGTTTAATCAGAAAGAGCGTGCCATTGCCGATGGCATTGCGTATTCGGGCGTGAATATTGCTTTGGAAACTCTAGCTTGGGATGGAAAGACGAACGGCTTTGATTCATATCAGGATGCTTGGGGTACGTTGTCCAACCGAAATTTTTCCTCCTTATTTGAACAGGGTGTCCTGCATCTTAAGGTATCAGACTTGTCAGGCAGATTGCAGATCAACAGCCTGGTAAGTGCAAGTAAGGGCAAGCAGGGAACGGATGCGGCTGGCGCTCAAAAAACTCGAGAAATTTTGAAAAGACTTTTGTTGTCGGGGAACTTCGGCGATATTCAAGAGGAAAGGGCTCAGGAAATTGTCGATTCCCTTGTCGATTGGATAGATGCCGATGATATAGAGTCACCTTTCGGGGCCGAGGATGGTTACTATCGCTCCCTCGATCCCCCCTACAGCTGTAAAAATGGACAGGTTGCCTTTATAGAGGAGCTGTTGTTGGTAAAAGGCATGAGTCGGGAAATTCTTTACGGCACAAAGGAACATAAAGGGTTGGCTCCTCTTCTTACCGTTCAGGGCAATGACGGCAAGATTAACATCAACACGGCTGATCCAATACTTCTGCAAGCACTGGACTCTCGGATGACCGAGGAAGCGGCCAAAGAAATGGTCGAATTTCGAAACGATGAAAACAATTTTCCGAAATTGTCAACCGTTACTTGGTATAAGGAACTCCCGGGATGGCCGACAAATCTTATTTTTGACGAAAAAATCATTACAAACAAGAGCAGTTATTTCCTTATCACATCCATTGGAGAGATCGGTTCCTTGAGGGAAAAGGAAGAGGTTTGGGTTTCTCGCGAACAAAATAAACAAATAACAGTTTTAAGCAGGAAGGTTGAGTAGTGATGTCCGGCAGAATTCTTTCCATAGACATCCAGGAAGAGCTGATCTCAGGTGTTGTGATGTACCAGCATGCCGCGCGGTCAGCGGTCGAAAATTACGGAGTAGTTGATTTAGGTGATCGTTCGCTTGATGAGGCCCTTTCCGATTTGATCGGGCAGATGGATTTTACAGATGGAGTAAGCCGAATCTCAATTGCCGCTGAAAGATTCTTCTACAAAAATCTGTCGTTACCTTTCTCTGAAAGAAAAAAGATTGATAAAGTTCTGCCATTCGAGCTGGAGGATAGTTCTCCAATCGCAATCGACGACCTGGTAGTGGATGCCGTCACTACCCGATCAGAAACAAAAAGGACTGATGTGATTGCTGCGATGCTGCCAGGCGATTATCTGACGGATTGCATGGCATTGGCTGCCAAATCAGGGCTGAATCCGGAAATCGTAAGCGTATCGGGAGTGGATATTGTAAACAAGTTAACAGAGATTCCGGACGTCCCAAGAGATTTTCTTTTTCTCGATATTGGACTTAATAAAGCCACAATAATTCTTGTCCAAAGCGCTCGGATTGCCTTAATTCGCGCTATCGGGTTTGATGGATCGGCGTCTCTGTTAGGGCATGGTCTCGAAATTGACAGGCAACAGATTTTAGATGTAAAAGAGAAGGACTTGCCTCCCGGTTTTAACGGTCTTGTCACATCGATCAATCAGACCTTGCGGGCGACGTTGGGGTATCCAACATTCCCGATAATTTATCTCAATGGTTCGGATGAGCGACTGGCGGGTTTGCCTGAACAGCTCAAACATTACTTCAATGTGGAAATCAGAAAATGCGATCTGCGCAATGAGTTGTCCTTTATGCAGTCCGTTTCCGGGAATTCCGGTAATTGGGTGCCGGGGATAATGAATCAAGCTCTAGCTTTGGGGTTGCGGTCGGTTAAAGAGAAAAACGCATTCAATCTTCGGAAAGGTGGGCTCGAACATAAACTGTTTCTGAGAACTCCTAATTTGTCGAAGACCCGCATTGCGATTGCAACAGCAGTACTAACCGTTTTAATTTTTAGTTACCTCACCTTCGATTTTTTTTCTCTCAAATTAGAAAATAGGCGACTCAATACCCGGATTGATACAGTTTTTTCCGATACAATCCCGGCAGTTACCCGTATTGAGGATCCTGTGGGACAATTGCAGGCGGAAGTGAACAGGATGCGATATAGTGAAGGTCGTGGCATAGGAAACGGCTATGAAATTTTGGATCTGCTGACGGAGATTTCCAAGCGTATACCAGCTACGAACCGGGTGCGTCTGACTCAGATGGTTGTGGATGATAGGGGGATCCGTCTCAAAGGAAAGACCGATTCTTTTAATGCCGTGGATAGAATAAAGCAGGAGCTTGATCAGTCTCCTCTCTTCCAATCCGTGACATTTACCTCGGCAAATCTGGCGACTAAGGGAGAGGGCATTCGTTTCGACCTGAAAATTCAACTCAATGGCCCATGAGCTGATGACACGCATATTTTCGAAAGAGAGTTTTGCTACGGTTCGAGAAAAAAGCGGTTTTGATCAACTGGAACCGCGGCAGAGAGTAATCGTTGGAATCGGATCTGCTTTTCTGCTTTTTCTTCTTCTGCTCCAGTTGGTGGTTTTCCCGTACCTTAAGGCCCATCATCGACTTTCACGGTCCATAACAGCCAAGAAAGCAGAGCTTGTAAAAATTACTGACTTGCAACGGCAATATCGTCTTTTGCAGAAGAGGAATGGCAGCGGCAACCGCATTGGTCAGGACAAAGATTTTTCGCTGTTTTCTTTTATTGAAGAGCAAGCAGTGCGATCGGATGTTAAAAAACAAATACTTTCGATGAGACCGTCCACCATCGAAACGAAAGGAACGTTGCGCGAATCCTTCGTCGAAATCAACCTGCAGAAGGTGCCTCTCGAACGACTAGTTACTTTTCTGAAATTGATAGAAAATCCAGGTAAGATGGTTTTCATTAGAAGTATTTCAATTCAGGACAGCACTGAGGACAATTTGGTCGATGTCATCATGCAAATAGCAACCGCCGCAAAATGATAAACGTGACCGCACCGAAACACCGGATTCGTTCATTTTTCCTTTATGTTCTCTATGCCTGTGTTTTGACGGGAATACTGTTATTCGTCTTCTTTCCTTCGGATAAGATCCGGCAATATTGTACCCAGACGGTGGCGCGGATGGTTCCGGGTACGAAGTGTCTCATCGGTTCAATAAAGTTTGATTTTCCATTGACCTTGCATTTCAGCAATATTCGCCTCATCGGAGCCAAAAAATCGAACGAGACACTCTTTTTCATTCAGTCTATGTCTGTTCGTGCAAGTTTCGGTCAACCGGGGTTTCATATTCAAGCCCGGATCTATGATGGAGATTTGCAATGCAGGGTTGTTATCGATCGGAATCAGAAAACTTTTACACTTTCCGAGGTTCAGCTCCATCATTTCAATCTTGGTAAGTGGCCGGGATTGAGAAATTCTTTGCAAAGAGATATTTCCGGTCACCTGGATATTTCCGGTCGCTATTCAGGGAGATCAGACCAAATACTTAGCGGAGAAGCGGAAGGTGTGGCAACGGTTTATGAGGGATCAATGGAATTGTTGCAGCCGATCCTCACTCTCTCCTCCGTTGATTTCAGCCGATCCGAGATGAAATTTACCCTCGGAAAAGGAAATCTTACATTAAAAGAAGGTACTTTCCATGGCAGGGAATTCGATGGCACTTTTACAGGTAAGTTTCATCTCACGTTTCCGTTGAACGAAAGTATGTTGGAACTCACCGGGGAGCTGGCACCCACACAGTCCTTGGTTGCCGTCGATAGGCGATGGGCGAATGTGATGGCCCTCTTACGAAATCGGTATAGACAACCGAAATTACCTTTCACCGTAAGCGGAACATTGATTGCTCCACAATTTCGGTTTGGTAATTGAATTTCCAACGAGAAATATTTTGACACTATTACGTAACATACGTCCTTATCTTGTCATCACCTGCCTGTGTGTCGGTGCGGTGTTTGGCTTTTACCGTCTGGTCGAGAGATATTGGCTCCAACCGCCACAACTTTCTTTGAGGGGAAATTTATCGAAAGGAAACGACCATGGTGGAGATAATGAGAAAAATGCCGACAACTATCAAATCATTCTACAGAGAAATCTTTTCGGAACGGGGCCAATCACCTCAGAAACTGGAAAATACCCAAATGATCCTTTGTCAAGCTTGGCTCTCGCCTCTCCCGATTTGCTGCTATTGGGAACCATTGCAGGGGAGAAGGCAGACCGCCGGGCGATCATTTTGGACACGGGGACGAAGAAACAGCAATTGCTGCAAATCGGTGATTCTGTAAAAGGAGCAATCGTTAAAGAGATCTCACGCGAGAAAGTTATTCTTCATTTCAGGGAAAGAGACGAAGTCCTTGATATGAACGAGACGAGACGGTATTTTGCCGAAACAGCGGCACTCGCTTCCTCCAGGCAACAGGACAGGTCTAAGGATTTTTATGTAAAAGAGGTGTCTCCGACTCGTCATGTTGTTCCATCCACAAGAATTATTCCGCCCATACATAGGTTTTCGGGAAGAATGGGAAACAGGGCAGCAGATAAATAACTAGGCATGTACAAATAAAATTTTTTCGGGGAGTCCCAGTGAGAATACAGATAGTTGCTCTCGTTATACCTTTATTGCTCTTGACTTCTTTGTTTATAAAAGAACCCTCCTATGCTGAGACATCTTCCACAATGACGGCTGTCCCGCAGCAGAAAGAAACATCCCGCTCCATAAGCATTGACTTCGATAATGTCGATATTCTGTTGTTTGTGAAGTATATGAGTGAGTTGACAGGGAAAAATTTTATCATTGATAAAGCGGTGAAGGGCCGTGTGACAATTATATCGCCGAGGAAAATTTCAGAAGATGAGGCATATCGGGTTTTTGAATCAGTTTTGGAAGTTCATGGCTTTACCACTGTACCATCAGGCCCAGTAATTAAAATCGTCCCAATGGCCGTGGCTAAAACCCAAAATATCGATACCCTTGCGATGCAAAACAGGGAAGGTCCGGAAGACAAGGTCGTAACCCAACTCATTCAGCTAAAATACACCTCTCCTGAAGAGATTAAGAAAGCACTTGCTCCGTTGCTAGCCAAATCGTCGGTCATGATCGCCCATACCCGGTCAGGTATGTTGATCGTCACAGATACACTTTCTAATATTCATCGTCTGCTGTCGATCATTGATGCATTGGATGTTCCGTATCATAGGGAACAGATAGATGTTATTCAGTTGAAAAACGGTTCGGCAAGTGTTGCGGCAAACGTTATAAATACCATCTTTCAAAAAAATGCCGTTGGCAAGGAGCCTGCCGCGGAACTTCGGGACATTGCCCGGATTGTTCCGTACGAACGGATCAATGCCTTGGTGGTAATGGCTTCCGATACCGATCTCAGGCGGATTAAAAAGCTGGTAACCTTGTTGGATACTGAAAAAGAGAAAGGTAACGGAAACATTCACGTCTTTTATTTGCAGAATGCCGGCGCTAAGGATTTAGCCAAGGTCTTGAACGAATTGCCTGAAAATCAAGCAGCCGGTGACGGCAAAGCAAACCCGGCTGCTATTTCGAAAGATGTCAGGATAATGGCCGATGAGGAAACTAACTCTTTGATCATTAATGCACCTCCCGCTGAATACAGCACTCTGGAGGGAGTGATAAAAAAATTGGATATCCCGCGAAGAATGGTCTACCTGGAGGCTTTGATCATGGAAGTCAATACATCAAAAGACTTTGCGGTGGGGGTCCAATGGGTTTCATCAGATGGCAAGGTGTTTTCAGGTTTCAGCGGTAGCTCGTCGTCGCCTTATGGGGCCATTAATAATCTAACTTCCGATACCCCGACGCTTCCTGCAGGAGGGACCTTCGGAGTTTTCAGTGAAGGCATAAGGGTTGGAGGATTAACATTTCCTGATCTAGCGGCCCTTGTCAACGCTTATAAAAACGATTCGGATATAAATATTATCTCAACCCCGCAAGTCCTAACTACGGACAACAAAAAAGCAGAGATCAGCGTTGGCGAAAATGTTCCGTACATCACGAGCAAGAATACCACATCAGGTACACAGCAAGATTATACCAATTACGAATACAGGGATGTATCGACTAAACTTAGCATCGTTCCCCACATCAATCAAACAGGTGCTTTACGTTTGAATATCAAAACAGAGGTGATCAAACTCAAGGATTCGGATTCCTCCTCGACATCCCTCACCCCCACTACCCTGAAGAGGACAGCGGAAACAACTGTTATTGTACGTGATAATGAGACTGTGGTAATAGGCGGGATCATCGGGCATGACGAAACGGAAAGCGATTATAAGGTACCGTTGCTAGGTGACATACCCGTTCTTGGTTGGCTTTTCAAGACACATGCAACCAAAACACAAAAGACCAATATGTTTATTTTCGTCACACCGCATATAATCAAAAATCCGGCGGATCTTTCATTGTTGACCCGCAAAAAAGAGACGCTTTCGGACTCGAGTCCTTCAAAGACCCAAGGTATGTTAATGAGCCCCGATGACAAAGAACGGGCATTGAAGATCTCGGAGCAAGGCTATTCTGAGTTGCAAAACAATCATCTCATTGAAGCGAAAAACTATTTTCTGGAATCACTGCAAATTGATCCTGAAAATCCTTATGCTTTGATCAACCTTGCCGTGGTTTATGAAAAAGAGGGGCAGACAGATAAGGCCATTGAAGCCTACCGCAAGGTCGTGCTTTCCGGGACAAACAGGGTTGCTAGCGGTTCCAGCGATCCGGCAAAGGTGGGGGAGCCGCTTATCCGAATTGCCAAGGAGAGCTTGTTTCGACTGCATGCAGAAATACCTAAGGATTCGGAAAATCAAGACTCCAGAAACTGATGATACACGGAGTTCCGGAAAAGATTGATGAAAAAGATAGGGGAAATACTAATCGAAACAGCAGGGATTTCGCCTGAGGCTATAGAACAGGCACTGAGGGTCCAGAAGACCCAGAGAGAAAAACTCGGACGGATCCTGATGGGGCGGAAAGAAATAGATGAATACGATCTCTTGAGAGCCCTGGGAGTTCAATTTGCCATTGAGGTCGTGTCCTCTTTACCGGTGGAGATAGACACAGATTTCACGGCAAAAGTATCAATTGGTTTTTTGAAAAAAAATGGATTGGTACCGATTGCGCATAACGGTGAGAAGTATATTGCAATGAGCGATCCTTTTGCTTTTCAACCTTTTGATAATCTACGCCTGGTTCTTGGCTGGGGTGATGTCAGACCGGTTCTCTGTCCATATTCGACCATTACCAAGGTGATCAATATTGCCTATGACAAAACCCAAAGTAGTGCCGAAGAGGTAATGCAAGATATTGATGAAGAAGATCCGGAGTCACTTTTCTCGGAAATTGGAGAAACGGCAGACCTGCTTGACGATACCAGCAGCGCGCCGGTCATTCGTTTGGTTAATCTGATGTTTTCCCAAGCTATCCGAGATCATGCATCCGATATCCATATAGAACCATTTCAACACAGCGTTAAAGTTCGGCAGAGACTGGACGGCATTCTTTATGATATGTTGAGTCCACCAAAACATGTTCAGTCTGCTTTGGTTTCCCGCATCAAGATTATGGCTAAATTGAATATTGCCGAAAAGCGGTTACCTCAAGATGGGCGAATAGAGCTGAAAGTTGCCGACAGGGAGATCGACATTCGAGTTTCTACTTTGCCGACTGCTTTTGGTGAGCGCGTTGTGTTGCGTCTGCTTGATAAAACCTCTGTTCTTCTGTCCTTGTCTGAACTCGGTATGCCCGAAGACCGGGTGAAAACTTTTTCGCAGGAGATCAAAAAATCAGGAGGTGTAATCCTGGTTTGTGGCCCGACCGGGTCCGGCAAAACGACAACTTTGTACGCAGCCTTGGCTTCGATCAATACGACTGAAGTCAATATCATTACTATTGAAGACCCTATAGAGTACCGCATTCATGGCATCGGCCAGATGCAGGTCAATCCTAAAATTGACCTGACATTTGCCTCCGGCCTGAGGTCGATTGTCAGACAAGATCCGGATGTTATCCTGGTGGGGGAAATTCGGGACACAGAAACCGCCGAAATAGCAATCCAATCGGCCTTGACCGGACATTTGGTTTTCTCTACTTTGCATACCAATGATTCGGCAAGTGCGATCACACGTCTGAAAGATATGGGGATCGAATCTTTCCTGATCTCTTCGTCGGTCAATGCGATTTTGGCCCAACGGCTGGTCAGAATGATTTGTCCTCATTGCAAAGAGCAGTACATTCCTTCCGGCCAAGAACTTGCCAAGCTTGGCCCCGAATTTCCTGTAAATGAAAATATGGAGTTCTGGCGAGGCCGTGGGTGCGCACGATGCCATCATACCGGATACAAAGGGCGATCTGGAATTTTTGAACTTCTGTTAATGACAAAGGAAATGAAAAAGTTGGTTCTGGCTACCTCCGATGCCAATCAGATTAAACAGACTGCAATCGAAAACGGGATGATTACCTTGCGCCAGGACGGAGCGATGAAGGTTCTTCAGGGAATAACAACAATCGAAGAAGTTTATCGAGTTTCTCATAATTGAAATTTTTTCCGAATAGCCACCAAAAGCCTGAGCCGGAAGGATCTAGGGAGAAGTAAATAATTCCGGCATAATAAAGAAGAGAGGAACGATATGCAAAGGATTTTGATAATCATCGGGCTTGTCATCTTGCTGGTGGGGGTGTTCTGGCCTGTGCTCGGTAAAATCCCCTTCGGCCGATTGCCCGGCGACATCGTTATCTCCAGGCCGGGTTTCAAGTTTTATTTCCCGATTACCACCTCAGTGATTATCAGTATTATCATAGCGGTGATTTTGAAGATATT
>JBJKQT010000259.1:0-5172 GCA_046705065.1 Desulfocapsaceae bacterium | reverse complement strand
ACGATGGTCTTGCGAAACTCATTGTAAGCGATCCTCAGACGATGCCGGGACAGCGATTATTGCAAAACGATACTTGTCGCTCTATTCTGCAATCAGACGTGAGATAACCGGTACCATGAGTGGGATTGCCACTGCCATAACAATCCAAAAAATCCCTTTAATAAGGCAGAGCCAGGGGGGCCGATCGTTAGCATCGAAATGAGCATTCTCCTCCGTTGCCCCCGATGCCGTCGTATCTTCAGGTGTAACTAAATAACGGATTGCTTTTGCCAGGATTTTCATTCGCTTCACCTCGAATTGCCACCTCTTTTGGCGATGTTGTATGCAAATCATTTGCTTCACGATACTCCGGCGGCAAAAGAGTATCCAATTGTCATATCAGATGAGGTGGTTCAGAAAATATGATCAGGTATTATGCCGGAATCTGGTATATTGAACCTTTTGCAAATAATTGAATCGGTGAACAAAGCATGGAACTCTATCAACTGAAAACTTTTCAGATGGTTGCCGAAGAGGGGCACCTGACACGCGCGGCCAAGCGGCTCTATATAAGCCAGCCTGCGGTAAGCGCCCATATCAAGATGCTGGAGGAGGAATTGGGCGTCGTTTTGTTTTATCGCACTCCCAAGGGGATGGTGCTCACTCATAATGGGCTGAGTCTGAAAGAAAGGGCTGATAAGGTATTGGCGATTGTGGGCGATATGAAGAAGTATGCCGTCGAGCAACGAAACACGCTTGCAGGGCTTCTCAAGGTCGGGATCAACACCGAGCCGGAATATCTGAGGATACCTGAGCTTTTTTCATCCGTTAAAGAACGATTTCCAAATCTTAGGCTGCATCTTCTCCAAAGTATGACGGGAGAAGTCCTAAACAGGCTGGAAGATGGGACCTTGGATGCAGGGTTTATGTATGGTGAGAATGCCTCCGAGAAGATAATTACCACAGAACTGGAGCGATTTAAGATGGTTGTAGCCGGCCCAATCGCCTGGAAGGAGCGATTGGAGTCAGCGGACATCTACGAACTCGCCATGTTTCCATGGATTCTGACTCCTACGGATTGTCCTTTTCATACTGTAACGTCTCAATTGTTCAACAAATATGGCCTGCAGCCTTCCGAGGCTGCTCTTGTGGATCAGGAGTCGACCATTATGGCGATGATTCTTGCCAGTGTCGGCATATCCCTGGTGTTTGAGCGCGACACACGGCAACATGATGCGGTCGACAAACTTGCAATCTGGGATAAAGAGGATCTTTTCTTGGATCTCTCTTTAGCTTGTCTGGAGAAAAGGATGGACGATCCTAAGATCCAGGCGTTATTGGCTATCTTGTGTCGGATATGGCAAGGAGATTTCAACGGGAGAATTAACGATCGGAATGCCGGGCAAAAACAGCAGGTGTTTCCATAAGTTCATCTTGGTTGATATCGGCTTGAGCGGTCTGTACAGGTGTCAGCGTCAGGAAACGAGACCTGTCCGTAATCAATGTGAGACCGGGGGATTCGATCCAGTTGTATGTGTAATAGGATACAAAGTAACTTATTGAAATCGTACTTAAAAATAGAGGAAATCCCGTGAGCTTGAAATCGAAATATGTGAGAAAGAAATCTTGGGCGATAATTTTCATCAAAGGGTGGACAAGATAGAGGCTTAATGAAACTATTCCTAATGATCTCAAAAACCTAAAGCTTAGGATTTTCTCTAGGAGAGTGTGTTTGGCAAAAAGAGTGCAAGCCAACAGAATTCCCGCAAATATCCCGAAAGTACCGAAATATTTTTGACTGTATACCGTTTTTTGTCCCAATATATGACCGGTTGAAAAGAGGAAAAAGAACAGGAGAATGATGATTCCCGTCGGTGAGGCACATCTGTGAAGGTACTTTCTCACCCACGCACGGCCATGAAAGGCTGGTCCATAGATGGATACCGTGAAGGCAGTGAAAACCCCGCTCAGAAAGACGCCGAAGAACAGTGGAAGTTTAATGTGGTCCATTCCCAATAACCAGAATATGTCGATACCGATGAAGTGATTGAACGCCACCATGATACCAAGAAGGACCGGAGGAATAAGCATCCGATGTCTCCTTTGCAACGGTATGATGATTAAAAGGATTACGGCAGGAAGAAGAAGATAGAAAAGGATTTCCTGAGGGATAGCCCAAAGATGACCATCCCCTTCGAGGAAAAGGGTATGAAGAAAAGCAAGATCGAATCTTTTGCTCAGTATGAACACTATGAAAATATATGTGTAATATATAGGGATTATTCTGAACAGCCGGCGTTTAAAATATCCGGATAGATATACTGGGGACGTGATGAGATTTGGATTGTCGATAAATGGATTGGCAAGCAGGAAACCGCTTAATGCAAAGAATATCCACACACCGCTTGCTCCAACACCTCTGAACCATCCCCACGTATGGTCGGCAACAACCATGATCGCAGCAATCCCCCTTAATCCGTCAAGCACCGGAATCCTTTGGAGTTTTTTTGGAGATTTATCCTCATTGATTAATGATGGGGCCGATTGACGGTCATGAAAGGAGGAAAGGATGAAAATGCCGGTAGAAAAAAGGGAGGCAACCAAAAAAGAAAGGAAATATTGAGGCGGATAAAGACGTTTTTTACAATAAATATAGGGATCGTTGCCGAAGGAAATCACATTGAGATGGTCTCCGGATACTTTCATTTGGGCGTTGGCGGGATTTGTTGCAAACTGAGCGGCGATCTCTTTTGGGCCAAGGAGAAGTGAAGGGCAGAAAAAGCTCGATATCTCCATCCGATAAATTTTTGCTGTCCCTGTAAAATCTCCTGTATCGAGCCTGACGTAGTTTGCATAATTGGGCTCCAGGGATATTTTTATGACCGACCTTTTCGGACCACTGCGGAATGATCGGGAAGTTTTTAGTTCGGAAAATTTTTTTGAACTGGAAAAATACAACTTTACAGAATCAGGGTGATCAATCTCCATATCCAAGGAGATCTTTTGAATGCCTGGAAGTGTCCTTAAAAGATAAAGGAAAATACAAGCGAAAGATATTGCAGCAAAAAAATAAGGGAATGAGCTTTTTGTCATAAACGATTTGATTGTTTTCACAATGTTCTTGACCATATAGCAGAAGAGCGGATTTTTAGTGTCTTCTTGGGATGGATTAAGATAAAGTTTTGTATGATGACGGAGCGATTGCTCAGGTAGGCGAAGCTTTCTTGGCGAGTGCAATATGTTAGGATTTTTTGTCGTATCCCCGGGCCGGGGGACTGAGATTTCAACACGGGTGGGCTGGTGGGTGCCGATTGCAAAGCCATTTGAATTTTCGAGGCCGTATAATCAATCGTGATTTTGGGATGATTGTTGCAAATAATTCGCAACAATTACGTTAAACCTCAAATGAATTCAATGAAAATCTGCAACCGGACAAGGATTTCTATTTCGGTGATAAGAGCCTTTTGCAAGATGAGGATTTTCGTTCAAAATCAAGGCCTGCAAAAAAATTTTACCTCAGACTTATACTGAATATTCCAAGGATAAAATTTTGAGCGTAACGCGGAGTTTGGGAGAAAAGACCATTTTGCAAGAGGCTCGATATATTATTTCTCGGTTGCACTCTTGTAAATTGTTAGAACTATCTTTCACATGAAGGACGTCTGCCTTTACGCCCGTGGAAGGCGGTGCAGAGGAGGCATTGGCCGCGAAGAGAGCATTTGCCGGGACAGGGGCATTCGGTAAATCCGCGCTCTTCGGGAGTGGCTGGGACATCGGGTGGCAGGTCGACAAGATGGGCTGTTGCGATGGCAAGTTTCCTCTGTCCGGCATCTCCTTTTTTATGTTTTATGTGCGACAAAACCGGTCTCCCGTTGTCGAGATTATCTTGAAGTTGTAGTAAGCATTAAAGCTGTATCGACCAAGATCAGAACGACAGTAGTATTTTCATGATTTAACAAGAAAGTCAAGCCCCGTAATGATGGTTGGGAAAGGACTTCATCGGACCCGAAAGGGTTTATCTCAAGGTGGCCTCAATCTCTGCTTTTGCTTACCTGAGTTCGGTGAAAAATCGTTTCCAGCGCGGCATATACTCATGGTTTGAGTCAAGAGATATGACCACGGCAGTGGCACGGCCGACGATATTGGCACGTTTTACGAAACCGAAATATCTTGAATCCGCGCTGTTATCCCTATTGTCTCCCATCATGAAATATTTTCCTTTCGGTATCGTGATGGGAGCGAAAGACCTGATGGATGGGTAGGATGGCGTGATAAATATCGGGTGTTTTTTAGTCCCAAGTGTTTCTTCAATGGAAAATCGCCCGGAATTGCCGGTTTTTCCAGCCTGATGAGGTGTTTCGTAGTGAAGAGGTTTTCCATTTATATAAAGCATGTTGTCTTGCATTGATATCCTGTCACCGGGAAGACCGACGACGCGCTTGACCAAACGCGTGCCGTCCTCGGGCGAATAAAAAACAACGATGTCGCCACGTTTTGGATTGCTCCATTGGGCTATATGCCATGTGGTAAGCGGGACCTTGAGGTCATAAGCCAATTTATCCACAAAGATCCGGTCTCCTTCCACTATGGTTGGTTTCATCGACCCTGAGGGGACAATATTCCAATCCGCTACTGAGGATTTAAACGTTGTTGCTATAATTACGGCAATAAATATTGAATACCCCCATCCTTTCCAAAATAGTGTTAATTTTTTCTTCCATGTAGTTTGCATCATGCTCTCCTGGCATCGTGGAAAGTTATTTTGGTATTTTTTATGATTCAGTCTAATGCAGAATAATAACTCTTCAATGCTCCATCGAAAAAAAGTGAAGATTTTATTAGCGGCTGCTCCTAACCAATCAAAGTAAAGATGATTATATATTACCTATCAATTATTTTTTGAATTTTTGGGTTGAATGGTAAAGCTACTGTAATAGCATCGATTTTTCCCAGACCGAACGATTTAGAGTGCTCCGGATGTCAAGTCAGCGGCTGGGAATCCTGGTCCCCTTTCCTCTGGAACGAAGAAGATGGATTTCGATATGAGAAATGGGGCTCATTTTGTCTGGAGTTGGATGTTGGAGAGAGAGCGATTTACAAAACGATGAGTGGTGGTGAAAAAAACTTCCCTGATGATATCCTGAATCCTCACTCGATATCGGGAAGTTGTATGCAGAAGGCTGTGGCCATAGG
>JBJKQT010000258.1:0-11898 GCA_046705065.1 Desulfocapsaceae bacterium | reverse complement strand
GCAACCAATGGCCGGGAAGCTTTGGCTCTGGCTCGCGAAGAATCCTTCGATCTGGTCGTTACCGACCTTGGCATGAGCGGCATGAGCGGGATTGAATTGTTGGCCGGGATAAAAAAAATCAACTCGGATTGCGGCGTCTTCATCCTCACCGGTCAGGGCGACATGTCGTCGGCGATCGACGCCATTCGCCAGGGCGCTGACGATTACCTGCTGAAGCCGTGCGATGCGGACGAACTGGTTTTCAGAATGGGGCATTTTTTCGAGAAGCGGGAGGCGCTGAGAAAAGTCAGAGTCTATGAAAAATTCCTGCCGATTTGCATGTACTGTCAAAAAATCAGGGACGATGCAGGAGTTGCAAGAGGCACAGGGAAATGGATGCGGCCGGAGGCGTATCTGAAGAGCCGGAATCGTGAACTCCGTTTGAGTCATGGCTGCTGTCCGGAGTGTTATGAAAAGCATAAACACGAATGGATAAGAGAATAGCTGTGGCATGGTTCAGGGCGGAGTCGAATCTTCGCAGGCAGGGAAACGGAATAATCGGAATTTCGCAGGGAGTGGCATATGGAACCAGATGCCGGACAGATGACGCCGTCGAACGAACGATTTTTGCAGATGGCCAAGGACCAGCGATACCGGATGGTCAACCGGGTTATGCGTCTTGGCGGCAACCAGGCCGACGCTTTGATTGAAACGCTGCATGCCGTCCAGGACTCGTTCGGATTTCTCGATCATGAGACCATGGAATATGTAGCCCATGAATTGAAAGTGCCGTTGAGCCGCGTCTATTCCGTGGCCACCTTCTACCACTACTTTTCATTGAAGCCGCCCGGAGAGCACACCTGCGTCGTCTGCATGGGAACCGCCTGCTATATCGGCGGATCATCTGCCATCCTCGAGGATATCCGGGAACAAGTGGGAATCGTACCCGGAGAGACGACGGCCGACGGCAAGGTTTCGTTGCTCATCGCCCGTTGCCTCGGCTCTTGCGGCCTGGCGCCGGCGGCGGTTTTCGACGGTCAGGTAGCCGGGAAGATGACGGCATCCACCGCATTGACGTGGATTGGGAGGTGGCGAAACCATGACCTTGATGCTTGAAGAGCTGCAGGAAATTGCAAAAATTGAACGGGAGAGGCAGCAGGGATTTGTCCACCAGATCAGGGTTTGCCAGGCGGCAGGCTGCCTGTCCTGCGGCAGCGGAGAGCTCAAGGATGCCCTGGTTCGTGAGGCGGGCCGCCGGCAAGGCAGGGGTGCGATCGATGTAAAAGGCGTGGGCTGTCTGGGTCTGTGCACCGAAGGCCCTCTGATCGCTTTGGCTAAGACGAATACATTGTACAGAGGGGTAAAGCCGTCCGACTGTGCAGAGATTGTCGAAGCTCTGGGCGGAGAACCGGTTAAGCGGCTCGTGTGCCCATCGGAAAGCGCCTTTTTCACACGCCAGCACAAGATTGTGTTGGAAAACTGCGGTGTGATCGATCCCGAGCGCATCGAAGAGTATATCGCCGCAGGAGGCTATTTGGCCCTGTATCAGGCCCTGCGCGGCATGACACCGAAGGAAGTGATCGACGAGATCGGCAAGAGCGGTTTGCGCGGCCGGGGAGGGGCGGGATATCCCACCGGGTTGAAATGGACCACGGTTTCCAAGGCCGCGGGCGGAAACAAATACGTCATCTGTAACGCCGACGAAGGCGATCCCGGCGCCTTTATGGACCGCAGCGTCCTGGAGAGCGATCCGCACCGGGTCCTGGAGGGGATGGCCATGGCCGCCTATGCAGTCGGGGCCGAGCACGGTTTCATCTATGTCCGGGCCGAGTATCCTCTGGCGGTGAAGAGGCTGAAGACAGCGATCTCTCAAGCCGAACGGATCGGGGTTCTGGGAAAAAACGTTTTCAACACCCGCTTTCGTTTCGACATCCATATCCGGCTGGGAGCCGGAGCCTTCGTCTGCGGTGAAGAGACGGCGCTGATCGCTTCCATCGAAGGCCGGCCCGGAAGACCGCGTCCGCGTCCGCCTTATCCGGCCGAGTCGGGTCTCAAGGGAAGGCCGACCCTGATCAACAATGTGGAAACATTCGCCAATATCGCCCCGATCATCCGGAATGGCGGCTCCTGGTTTGCCGCGATCGGTACTGAAAACAGCAAAGGGACAAAGGTTTTCGCGCTGGCGGGCCGGGTGAAAAACACCGGTCTTATCGAAGTGCCGATGGGCACTTCTTTAAAAGACATCGTCTTCGATATCGGAGGGGGTATTCCCGGCGGCCATTTCAAGGCGGTGCAGACGGGCGGCCCCTCGGGTGGCTGCATTCCCGAAGAATTTCTCGATATGCCGGTTGATTACGAGTCGCTGGCCAAAGTCGGCTCCATAATGGGGTCAGGCGGCATGATCGTGATGGATCAGAGTTCGTGCATGGTGGATGTTGCCAGGTTTTTCATGGAGTTCTGCATGTCGGAGTCCTGCGGCAAATGTGTACCCTGCCGTGTCGGAACGGCTCAACTCCATAATCTGCTTAGCAAGATCACCTCGGGGCAGGCCGTATCGGATGATCTTGCCCGTATCGAGGATCTTTGCGATCTGGTCAAAAACACGTCGCTCTGCGGGCTCGGTCAGACGGCCTCGAATCCCGTGCTCAGCACGTTGCGCTATTTCAGGGACGAATATCTGGCCCATATCGATGGCAAAGAGTGCCCGGCCGGATCGTGCAAGATGCACCGGACCAAGGAGGTCGCATGAGTGCTGCAGGCGGTTTTTCAGATAAACGTGAAGCCATTGGGCAGTTTCGAATTCTGACCTTTAAAATCGACGGTAAGGACGTCAGCTCGCGGGAGGATGAAACCATCCTGGATGTGGCCCGTCAGAACGACATCTTCATCCCGACGCTCTGCCATCTTGACGGATTATCCGAGCACGGCGCCTGTCGGTTGTGTCTTGTCGAAATCATCGGCTCGCCGAAACTTGTTCCGGCATGTGTGACCACTCCAAGGGAAGGCATTGAAGTGATCACCAACTCCGAACGGGTCCGGGAGTATCGCAGGAAAATCCTTGAGCTGTTGTTCACAGAACGCAATCATGTCTGTTCGGTCTGCGTTTCCAACGGTCATTGCGAACTTCAGGATCTGGCGGTTCGACTCGGCGTTATCCACGTCCGTTATGAATATCTCTATCCTCGCCTGGCACTTGACGCTTCGCACGACCGTTTCCTGCTGGATCACAACCGGTGCGTGCTTTGTCTGCGCTGTGTCCGCGCCTGTGACGAAATCGAAGGCGCCCATACCTGGGATGTGATGAACCGCGGGATCAATTCACGGGTCATTACCGATCTCAATCGCCCCTGGGGCGAGTCCGCCACCTGCACCGGTTGCGGAAAATGCGTGCAGGTCTGTCCCACCGGAGCATTGTCGGAAAAGGGAAAATCGGTGGCGGAAATGGTGAAACGGCGGCAGTTCCTTCCCTATCTGCAGATGATGAGGGGAAGCGCCGGCGAATAAGAACGGAGGAAGAACTATGATGCGTGTTGCAACCGCCTGGCTCGACGGCTGTTCCGGCTGTCATATGTCGCTGCTCGATCTGGATGAGGGGCTGTTGGAGATTGCCGGAGCAGTCGATTTGGTGTACGGGCCCCTGGTGGATGCCCGGGAGTTCCCCGAAGGAGTCGATGTCGCCCTGGTGGAGGGGGCCGTCAGCAGTGAAGAAGACGTTGCCAGGATTCGTCTCATCAGAGAGCGCAGCCGGATTCTGGTCTCCTTCGGCGATTGTGCTGTAACCTCAAATGTTCCGGCTCTCAGAAACGAGTTTGCCATCGCCGACGTCCTTGGCCGCGCCTATGTTGAAAATATCACGCATCCAGGAAAGTTGCCTGCGGAAGGCGTTCCGAAGCTGCGGACCCACGTCCGTCCGTTGCACGAGTATGTGCCGGTGGATGTGTTCCTTCCCGGTTGTCCGCCGTCATCGGAAGTCATCCACTATCTCTTGTCCGAACTGCTGGATGGCAGAATTCCGGATATGACCGGGAAAAGCAGGTTCGGGGCGTAGCTTGCCGTTCGTGATAATACACAGCTGGCCGAAGAGGAAGTTCTTTGCCGGTCAACAATGAATATCAGCTTGGTTTTCTACCTTTCACGCGGGTCGAAATGGCCTGCTCTCCCGCAACACCGCCTCAGGCATACCCGGTTATAGCCGTTTGCATGTTCGGAAGGCTTGCGGACGCATCAATTGTTGAACGGCGAGTAATAGGAGGTTGAACGTAAATATATGAACCAGCAACTGACCATCGAACCGATCAGCCGGATCGAGGGACACGGCAAAATCACCGTCACGGTGGATGATGCCGGTCAGGTAATCGATGCTCGTCTCCACGTGACCCAGTTCCGCGGTTTCGAGAAATTCTGTGAAGGTCGTCCGTTTACCGAGATGCCGTCGTTGACCGAGAGGATCTGCGGTATCTGCCCGATCAGCCATTCTCTTGCCTCGGCCAAGGCCTGTGATGCGATCCTCGGCGTGCAGGTACCTTCGGCTGGAACGAAACTGCGCAGGTTGTTGAACTGCGGCGAATTCATTCAATCGCACGCATTGAGTTTTTTCTATCTTTCCGCACCCGATATCCTGCTCGGCATGGATGCGGACCCGGCAAAGCGCAATATCCTTGGTTTGTTCGATGCTCATCCCTCCATCGTCCGCGACGGCATACGTCTGCGCCGGATCGGCCAGCGGGTCATCGAGTTGTTTGCCGGAAAACGTATTCATCCTTCCTGGGTGGTTCCCGGCGGGGTCAATGCCGTGCTTTCCATTGAAAACCGGGACGCGATTTTAGCGATGATCCCGGAGGCGCTGGAGATCATCCAGCGCACATTGGACTTGTTTAAAAAATGTCTCGGGCCTTTGCAGGAAGAGATCAGGACTTTTGCCAACTTCCCCACCTGTTTCATGGGGCTCGTAAACGACGAGGGCAATCTCGAACATGTGGCCGGGCGGCTCCGGATTATCGATGCCAAAGGGCATTTGATGCAGGAGATTGATCCCTCCTTTTATCAGGAGGTGATCGGGGAGACGGTCGAGGAGCATTCCTACCTCAAATCGCCGTATTATAAGCCTCTTGGTTATCCGGAGGGCATCTATCGGGTGGGACCGGCCGCCCGCCTGAACGTCTGCAACGGCTGCGGTACACCCCTGGCGGATCAGGAGTGGGCCGAGTTCCGTGATCTGGAGCGTGGACCGGTTCTTGGTTCATTCCATAATCATTATGCCCGGCTGATCGAGATTCTCTACAGTATCGAGACATTGGACCGGCTGCTTCAAGATCCCGATATCTTGAACGACCGGGTCCGGGCTGTGGCGCAGCCCAATTACGGGGAAGGCGTCGGGGTGGTCGAGGCGCCGCGCGGCACCCTCTTCCACCATTATCGGGTGGATAACAACGGCCTGATCACCTGGGTCAATCTCATCGTCGCCACCGGCAACAATAATCTGGCCATGAACCGGGGAGTGCTCCAGGTCGCCAGACGCTTCATCGCAGACGGCCTGTTGACCGACGGGGCAGCCAACAGGATCCAGGCAGTTGTACGGGCTTTCGATCCGTGCCTGAGCTGCTCGACCCATGCACTCGGCTCCCATTCTCCGATGATTGAGGTGCTCGGCCCGGACGGCAAGGTGTTTCGCGGCATCTGAAATGCGGTTTTTACGCAGTTTGTATCCTTTCTGAATTTGTCTGCAACAACAAAGTCTTCCCAAGAGAATATCAATCTCTTCACATTAAGGAGGTCATTCGATGTTTACAAAAATTTTGGTTCCATTGGACGGTTCGGATTTAGCAACGAAGATTCTGCCGCAAGTGGAAGATGTGGCAAGAAACATGAAAGCGGAGGTTACCCTGATAACCATCGGCAATATTCAGATTTCGGGGCTTGGGGGTGAGTTCATGCTGGCGGGCTATGAAGAGGTGTTCGCCAGATTAAAAATCGAGACCGAGAAGGATCTGTCCAGAATAGCAAATGTTCTTAAAAACAAAGGCATACAGACAACCTGGGTGTACAAGGAAGGTTCCACGCCGGCACATGAAATTCTTTCCTATGCAGAAAATAACGGGTTCGATTTAATTGCAATGGCCACTCACGGCAAAGGCGAGGTGGCATGGGTTATCGGCAGCGTCGCTGAGAAAGTCGTCACCCACGCGGCAATTCCGGTTCTTCTGTTGCGCGTTTTGGCAGGGGCAATGCCGGCGGCCAAGGATTAATAAGGAAAGCCCTCTTCATCCGGAGAGTAAATCAATAACGGTTGTCGTATTATCGTTTTTATACTCCAATAAACTTCATAGGAAGCGTTTCCCTCAGGGCCTCAAAGCCGGAGACGACATCGAAAAGCTCTTCATCGATTGCGCGTTGCCTGAGACAATGGAACTGGAGATCCAGCTCTTCCAGGAGTTCCTCAATATTCTTCTCCGCCCTCTGCATGGCGGCGAGCCGGCTTGCATTTTCACTGGCCAGTGATTCAACACAGGCCCGAAAGAGGGAAACGAAGAGATACTCATGGATGAGAGATTGTAAGGTCTCTTCCATATTACCTATGATTTCAGGAAGGTTTTTTGTCGGCCACGGCGTAGCGGCAAGACGGGAGATCCAGTGCTCGTCCAACGGGAGAATACGTTCACAGACCGGTGCGAACGCGACGTTGATTTGGGGACGGTTGTAGAAGAGAAACAAGGCACCGCCTTGGTGCAGATCCGGCATTGCCTCTATCTCAAGAAGAATATGGCTGACAACGGAGGCTATTCCCTGGACGGCGTTCGGCAGCAGAAACACGCCTGAAACCGGCAGATGATCATCCATGAGGCGCAGACGGATCTGTTCGCTTACCGGCCAGAGCGCTGTGATGTTGCCCAGTTTTTTCAGCTTTTCAACGGCAAACTCGACGACCGCTTCATTGAATTGTCCGATCAGACCGTTATCCGATCCGAATATAACCGCCCCGGTGCGCTGAGATCCGGCAGCCCTCTTCCCGTCCCAGGACCGGCTGTGACGCAGGCAAACACTCAACCCGAGTTCGACTGTCCGGTAATAATCGGCCAGCGCTGCCACAGCGCTGTCATACTGCAGCCTGCCGGAGGCCGCCAGCACCTTCATGGAGCGAACGACGGATTTGAGTTCTCTTGCCCCATCCCGTTTTCTTTTCAGGCTGGAAAAGGTTTCGGTCATGTCGTCTCCTTAGCCGAAGAGGACCCGTCTTTTAGCGCGTCTGGTAACAGGCCGGAAAGCGACGATTCTGCCGTTTCGACGATCGTTTCATAGTCATCGTCCGTCAAATCCGTATTGGCTACCATATGTTCGCAAAGCTCCTTTGGAAGAGATTCCACGGCTCTTTCCAGAACGGCCAAGGCTTCTGTCATCCGCTCATGGGGAATGCCGTCCAGAACTCCCGACATCAAAGCCGAAAGAACCATGACCTGGCCCGCGACCGGCAAGGGTGAAAATTCAGGTTGTTTCAGACAGGCGCGCAGACGTCGTCCCCTCTCGATTATCTTAAGGGAGCTCTCGTCGAGCCGGGAACCGTATCTGGCAAAGACTTCCAATTCTTCGAACTGAGCGTAGACGAGTTTGAGATCACCTGCTATTCTCCGGTAAACAGAACGCTGGGCCTTCCCACCCACACGCGATACGGATTTCCCCACATCCACCGCCGGCAACATGCCCAATTCGAAGAGGGAAGGAGACAAATATATTTGTCCGTCGGTTATGGAAATCAGGTTCGTCGGGATATATGCCGACATATTCTGGGCTTCCGTCTCTATGATCGGCAGGGCTGTCAACGAACCTCCCCCTAACTCAGGCCTCAGATGGGTCGCCCTTTCCAGTAAGCGCGAATGAATATAAAAGATATCCCCTGGAAAAGCCTCACGACCCGGAGGCCTGCGCAAAAGCAGGGAAAGCTCGCGATACGCCCGTGCATGATGCGTCAGATCGTCATAAACGATAAGAACGTCACGACCGCGTTCCATGAAATGCTCGGCTATGCTTGTTGCCGCATAGGGTGCGATAAAGGCAAGTCCGGGAGGGTCTCCTCCCTCTGTGACGACGATAGTTGAATACTCGAGCGCCCCCTTTTCCCGCAGGATGCTCACAGTTTTAGCCACGCTTGTCGATCGTTGCCCGATGGCACAGTAAACACACAGAACATCCTGACCGCGTTGATTGAGGATGGTGTCCAAGGCGATGGCGGTTTTTCCCGTCTGGCGGTCACCGAGAATCAGTTCACGCTGACCACGACCGATGGGAATAAGTGCGTCAACAACCTTTATCCCTGTCTGCAGGGGAGTGGTGACAGGAGCGCGATCCATTATTGCGGCCGACGGTCGTTCGAGGGGAAGACGTTTGCGGCACATCAACGGTTTTCGGCCGTCCAGTGGGGCCCCCAGAGGTGTTATGACCCGCCCCAGCAATTCCTCTCCCACCGCCACATCCATGACTCTCCTGGTCCGCACCACCCTGTCTCCGGCACGAAGACGGCAAAAATCTCCCAGAAGCACAACACCGATTTCGTCTTCCTCGATATCAAAGGCAATACCATAAATGTCGCAGGGAAACTGTAACAATTCATCCAGACCGACACCGGGAAGTCCCGCCACCCTGGCAATGCCGGTTGAAACAGCGATGACGGTCCCCACCTCATGGAGCGAGATTTCAGGCTGAATATGCTCCTTGACCCTGTCGAGCTGGTGAAAGATGGTAAAAAGGTCGTTGAAATCCTTGTCTTCGTCGATCATGGTCCTCCCTCCATTAGATAGAGTCGGATGGGCAGGCGCAGGTTACATGTTCATTGAACTTATTCTCGATTTCCTCCAGATACTGCGCAAAACTCCAAACGATCTCATAGCCATCGACAAGCAAAGCTATCCCGCAAACAAGAGCAGGGGAGACTTCGAAACGAAGCGGCTTATGGTAAGCGAAGACCTCTCTGCACATCCCTTGCAGGTTTTTCTGTTGCATTTCCATGAGGGGATGCGTGCTACGAATCAGGATCGTCTCTTTCCTGTTTTTCAGTCTTGTCAGCAGGAGATCTTTTTTCTCTTGATCGATATCATGGCACTGCTTGAGAAACCTGTCGACCATGAGCACTTGGAGATCGGTCTCCGCCAGGTCTCTGAGTACTTTTTCGGCAAGGGAAAAGATCCCTTCGACAAGGCGGAGACGAAGCTCTTCTTTCTTTATGGAATATGCGTTCTTGACATCTTCCATCTGTTTCCTGCGGAAGTCCCTGATTTCATCCTGCAAGTGTTCCAGCAGTCGCTGCCGTTCCAGGTCCGCTTCAGCTCGCGCCTTTTTGAGAAGCGCCATCCGCTGCTGCTCGAACTCTTCGTTCAATCTTCGAAATTCGTTTCGTTCCCTTTCAGCCTGCTGCTTTTCCTTCAAGGCTGTCGCGAGTTCGCCCGCTATTTTCATTTCGCGCTCATCGAGGGCACGGAGGACAGGAGTATATAAAAACCGCTTCAACAACCAGACGAGAACCAGGAAATTCACCATCTGGGCACCGACGGTGAACCAATCGATGGGCATGGCTCATTTACCTCCGGTATGTTCGATGACATGGGACCAAAAAGGATTGGCAAACACCAGTATCATTGAAACGACAAAGCAGTAAATGGCCGTCGATTCTATCATCGCCAGCCCGACAAAGAGGGTACGGGTTATGGTGGACGAGGCATCCGGCTGCTGGGCAAGTGAACTGAGCGCGGTGGAAACCGCCCTCCCTTCACCGAGGGCCGGGCCCATGACGCCAACGGCGATGGTGAGGCCCGATGTAAAGATGGATATCACAGCTATAAGGGTCGCATTGTCCATTGTGTCCTCCCATATGTACTATAAATTCATATCGTTATTCCGGAGCGTTCCCGTTCTTGTTTTCCGTCAGGGCTGCCGCAATATACACGGCCGCCAGAATACTGAAGATATAGGCTTGGACCATACTGGTCAGCAGACCAAGCGCGGTCATCAGAATCGGAAAAAAGAAGGGGGTGATGGTCAGAAGAATGCCGACGATCATCTCTCCGCTCATCATGTTCCCGAACAGTCTGACCGCCAGGGCCATCGTTCTTGATATTTCGCCGATGATGTTGAACGGCAGCATAATGACGGTGGGTTCCAGATACGATCTAAGATAGCCTTTCAAACCTTGATCCATTACGCCGAAGAGAGGAACGGCGATGAAGACGCTGATTGCCAATGCCAGGGTAGTCGACAGAGAGGCTGTGGGCGGAGCATATTCCGGAATAACCGTACAGAGGCCTGCGAAGGCGACATAGAGAAACAACGTCCCGATAAAGCCGATGTATTTCCTTGGCTTGGGTAATCCTACCTCCGCCAGCTGCCTTTCGATCATGATGACGAGAACCTCGATGAAATTCTGAAAGCGGGAACGCCTGTCGCCCGCATAAAGACGGCGGCGTACCGACCAGGATATCCCAGTAAGTATCGCCATCAGCATCCATGTATATACAAGGGTTGCATTGAGTTTTACAAAACCGAACTGCCAGAAGACGATGGTATCAGGGCTGATCTCCATAGCTTATCTCCTTACATGTCCCTTGCGTCAGGAAGAGGAGGAACCGTTTGGGTTTCTATTTTTCTCGAGGCGTCTTCTTTCTTTTCGAAGGTTCTTGCGAACCGGGGAAGTGTTTTCCCGCGATAGTGGAAAAAGAGAGTTCGACCGGCAAGAAATCCGGCAAGACACAACAACAGGAGCTGCCATCGTCCTTTGGAGAACCAGTAGAAGCCCATCGTGGTTGCGCTCATTCGCACGAGAAAACCTGCGGCAAACCACAGCGCAGGATGGTTTGCCCAAACCGCTGTCCTTATCGTCAACCATAGGCCGCCGAAAAAAAACAGGCTCAATAAAAATCCTTCCGTCATCGCCATCAGATATGCCGTCATTTCAGTTGGCCTCGTCTTTCTTCCTCAGTTTCTCCCCTTCCTTCATGACCCAGTGCCAGGCATTCAGACAACCGACGGCAAGACCCAGGACAAGCAGGATAAGGGTAAAGGAAACTTTTATCTTGTAATGGTGATCGAGCCAAAGACCGATGACAACACCCAGGATCGTTGGAATGACAACCGACCAGGCAACCATCCCCATCATGCCCAGACCGTACCAAAGTGAGTTCTTTGGCTGCCGGCGAGCCTGGAGTTTGCGTTCTTCCTTCCGGCCCACACGCCGGATGAAATTCTCGCGTTTTTGTTCGATTTTCCTTTTCCGGTTATCGGCCACGCCGTCCCCTCAAGAGTTGTCTGAGAAAAGCACTTTCCATTTTTGCAAGAGTAGTTCGGACAATTCGCTCCTGTTCATCGAGAGTACGAAATTCACGCTCAACGGCCTTCTTCAACTGTCCCAGATCTCCCCCGGCTATGACTTGACGCACGGAAACGACTACTTCAGGCCCTGTTTTGACCAATATGCCTTCATCCACCGCCAAATATACTTCTTCCTCCTCGGTTCGATAGGTCATGATTCCCGGCTCCAATGCCGCTACGCAGTCGAGTCGGCGGGGCAGTATTCCAAATGATCCATGCCGGGTTTCAGCAATGATGCTCTTGACCCCCGTCTTTTCGATTCGTACTTGGAATGGAAGGAGTATTTTCAGGTACATATGTGGTACCTGTTCCGTGTTTTCCTCAACCATGTGATGCGCAGGCTAAAAGTTTACGTCTTTTGTCATTTGCCGGGCTGGCAAAAACCGAAAAGCCCGGCTCAAAGGACGAATTGGGTTTTAAATCATTTATCAGCGTGTTGGCCGCGCAGCGCTTGCGATCTTTTATGAGTTCACCTTTATTTCATCGATGGAACCGATCATGTAGAGAGCGCTTTCAGGCACGGCCTTGAACTCGTCTTCCAGGATCCTCTCACATCCGTCCAGGGCGTCG
>JBJKQT010000257.1:0-9351 GCA_046705065.1 Desulfocapsaceae bacterium | reverse complement strand
TCCCAATGAACACGTTCTAAAATATGCGGCCAGAGAATACCGAAATCGGTGATATCTATGTCACCATCGGTGGCAATCAGGAATTTGGTAAGCGAGAGCTGTCCTTCTCCCAAAATTCTGAGACCGCTGGCGAAAGCCTCCCTAGGGTATCGATCGGAGACCCTCGCGGCGGCAAGGCAGTGGAAACCGGTTTCGCCGTATGTTTTGAGCTCTTTGACTCCTTTCATGACAAGGGGAAAGAGGGGCGACAGAAGCTCCTGCAGATAGTCACCTATGAAGAAATCTTCCTGTTTGGGCCGCCCGACAACAGTCGCAGGGTAAATGGCATCCCTGCGATGATAGACATGGCTGACCTGAAACACGGGGTACTCGTGTTGTAGTGAGTTATAGCCGTAATGATCGCCGAACGGTCCTTCGGGCCTGCGGAAATGCGGCGGAACCTGACCTTTAATTGCAAATTCAGCATGAGCGACAAGTTTATGCCCTCCCTTAGGATCGGCAGTCATCTTCAGCTTGCTTCCCAAAAGTAGGGAAGTAAGAATAAGTTCCGGTATATCCTCAGGAAGCGGGGCAATGGCAGAAAGCATAAGGGCAGGAGGACCGCCGATATAAAGGGTCAGCGGGAGAGCTCTGTCGATCCGTTCCGATTCGAAGTAATGGTAGCCTCCCCCTTTGTGAATCTGCCAATGAATACCAGTTGTCGAATCATCATACCGTTGAATTCGGTACATTCCAAGATTATGCCCTTTTCCTTCGGGATGTTCGGTATAGACAAGCGGCAAAGTAACGAAAGGCCCACCGTCGCTATGCCAGGAGGTCAGCATCGGCAGACTGCTGAGTCGCGGCGGCGATTGGCAGACATCCAAAATGGGGCCTGTGGAACATGTCTTAAGACCGATTTTCAGGCCATCGAGGAAAAAATGGCGATGATCCCAAAGCTTGCCCAATGATAGAGGCATGATGGATTCGGCTAGACGGACAAGGTCCTGGACAAACTTCTGCGGCTTATTCCCGAAGGCAAGCTCCAGGCGTTTTGCTGTCCCGAATAGATTGGTTACAACAGGAAAAGTTGAGCCTTTCACCTTGGTGAACATAAGGGCGGGACCCTGCTTGGCAATAATCCGCCGATGAATTTCGGCAATCTCGAGATAGGGGTCCACCTCCCGGTCGATGACGAGAAGATCGTCTTCTTTACGCAAAAGATCGAGGTAGCAGCGCAAATCGTAGAGAATTTTCCGACTCATGAATTCCCTGCTCAGTGGTGGTGAGGCTCTTTATCCTGGAGGAACAGCCGATGGTATTCATCCTCGGACAGGTAACGCCGCAGGAGATCCATAAATCTGCTGACAAAATCTCCAATTTCATCGCTTGTCAAGCGGTTCGCAAGAACTTCGGTAAATTCTTTGTTTCCGGCCAATTGCAGAAAGCAGGCGAAGGATTCTTTGTCGAGCTGCTCAGAGAGGCCAAAACAAATCTGGTCTGGTTGTATTGCCATGGGAATAGGTTGTGATCATGTGAAAGTTATTGGTTTATCCGGTATCGGCAGATAAAAACAGATGGTGGATCAGCTCGATGCCTCTATTCGCCAGTGGACGGAACGCGTGCGCGGCCCGTCAAACTCACAGAAAAAAATCCGCTGCCAGGTCCCGAGAATCAGCCTTCCATCCTCGATGAGAACGGTCAACGAACACCCCATCAAAGAGGCCATGATATGAGAGGGTGAATTCCCTTCCAAATGTTTGAAGGGAAAGTCCATAGGGACCATTTTTTTCAAGGCGCCGATAATATCCTGCCTGACGGCAGGGTCGGCACCTTCGTTGATGGTCAGCCCGGCGGTTGTGTGGGGATTGTACAGCGTGCATAGCCCCTGTTTAACGCCTGATTCCCGCAACTTTTCATTGACGGTTGACGTGATATCAATAAGCTCCATTGTGGCAGCGGTGGTGATTGAGAATTTTCCCGTGATCATTATCTCGCTCCGTTGGCTTTAAAACAGGTGGGTTTTTAATTTGCCTGTCCTTGAACGTAATGATTTTGTACAGGACTTGCTTTGGCATGTCCAGTTATTTTACAAGACTCCGTAAATACTCAAGCTCTTCAAGAAGATCAAGAACGAGTGCCGCCCCAGGAAGATTGACTCGCAGGTCGCGTTGCAGCCGTATCGTTATCTGAATACGTTTAAGCTCCTGGGCTCCGAATTGCCAGTCGCTCGCGGAAGAACCAGTTGGATTGACAAGCCCTTCCTGAACCATCTCCTTGATGAGCTGGTCGTCAATCTTGCAGAGCCTCGACGCCTCACTCAGACTAAGCCATGTGGATTCGTCGAAAACGGTATAGGATGAAAATTTTTCCATGATCAGTGCCTTCGTCAGCCTCTTGGGTTAAAAGAGAAAGTCTCAGCCATTTTTTGGTACAATTCCCTTTGCGATTTTGTGTGTGCAGGGGGGGTCATGATGTTTAGAGTAACATATTGATCGCCTGTTTGGTTTTTTGAAGAAAGGCCTTTTCCTTTTAAACGGAGTTTTTTCCCGGTTTGCGAGTTTTCGGGAATTTTTAGATCCACAGGTCTTCCCAGCGTCGGCACTTTGATGGTTGCACCGAGAGCAGCTTCCCAAGGAGTTATGGGAAGGATAAGGAAGATATCGCGATTCTGGACCGAAAAAACCGGATGTTCGGCAAAGACAATCTCCAAAAAAAGATCACCGTGAGGACCGTGTATTCCGGGAGACCCTTGACCTTCAAGCCTGATCTGTTGACCCTGAATGATCCCTTTTGGAATTGTAACCTGAAGTGTATGCGGTTGTGTCACGATACGGCCGACTGAATCGGGAGTGTTTACATTTAACGTTATGGTGCGTTGACTCCCGGCATAGCTGTCTTCTAGATTGATTTCAAGTTTTGCATGGATATCTTCTCCCTTAACCATAAATTCACGGTTGCCGAAACCGGGGCCGGTGCTCGTTTGGAACCGTCCGCCGCCGAAAAGCGACTCGAAAAAATCACTGAAATCGCCTGTACCGGAGAAGCTGCGGCCACCTTGGTGGAAGGAAAAGCCCGAATCCCATCCCGGAGGAGGCCTGAAATCTTGGCCTTCCTTCCAGTTGCTACCGAACCGGTCGTAAGCTTTACGCTTTTCCGGATCTCCCAGAACCTCATAGGCTTCTCCAATTTCCTTGAATCGCTCTTCTGCTTTTGAATCTTTGTTGACATCGGGATGATATTTCCTCGCCAGGCGGCGATAAGCCCTTTTAATTTCATCCTGCGAGGCGTCTTTTTTGCACTCAAGTGCTTGGTAATAATCTTTATATTTCATTTAGTTTCCTTGCGGTCCTTATCTCCTTGGAAAAATAAACCTCTCCGTTCGGTTTCGATGCAAACCTCGATTGTGGAAAAATATGCCCGATCAGAGTAAAAATAAGGAAATGGTCTTTGAATTCAAGGTGAGGATCCTTTCTTGACATACATATTTTACCGTATACTATAAACATTTAAAGGAAAAAAATGAGATGAAGGAAATGATTTTTCTCATAGGTTTTCGGGCGACAGGGAAGACGTCGGTGGGAGAGCGGCTGGCGGAGAAACTGGGATATGCCTTTGTGGATACAGATAAAAGAATATGTCAGATAAAGGCTGCGTCGATCAAAGAGATTGTCGAAAACGAAGGCTGGGAAGGATTTCGCCGATGTGAAGAGGAGGTCCTGCAGGATCTCGCGACGGCTAGGAAAAGTGTCGTAGCTACCGGCGGGGGAGCGGTATTGCACCGGAATGTATGGCAGGAGTTGAGGAAAAACGGGATAATAGTCTGGTTGATGGCGGATAGTCGGGTGATTGCTGAACGTATTGAAAACGACCGCTCTACCTCTGCTAATCGACCTTCTCTCTCCGGCAAAACCGTGACCGAAGAAATACTCGATATTTTGAAAGAAAGAGAACCTCTATACAGGGAAATTGCTCATTTTGCCGTTGACACCGGAAAAGCTGATATTGCAGAGGCTGTCGACAAGATTTGCAGGAGAGCAGCCAAAATCACGTTAACAGGATAGAGAATGGCAGGGAATACATTTGGCAAGGTTTTCAGGGTGACCACTTGGGGAGAATCCCATGGAAGTGCAATAGGCGCCGTAATAGACGGTTGCCCCCCGGGGCTTACCATCGACCCTGAAGACATTGAACGCGAGATGGCACGACGCCGTCCAGGACAGGGAGGGGCCGCAAGCCCCCGAAAGGAACCCGACAAGGTGGAGATCCTCTCCGGAATTTTCATGCCGCAAGGCGAGACCGTTGCCCAAACAACGGGGACACCCATATCCATGGCCATTTTTAATAAGGATGCTCATTCAAAATCCTACGATAACCTACGGGAAATCTTCAGGCCCGGACACGGTGACAAGACCTATCTCGCCAAATACGGAATCAGAGATCATCGTGGTGGAGGACGTGCCTCGGCCAGAGAAACAGCAGCACGCGTTGCGGCAGGAGCCATTGCCAAACAACTCCTGAAAAGAAACGGCATTCAGGTTCGTGCTTATACTCTTGCCTTAGGCGGTGTCCGTATAAAAACATGCGACCTCGGCACGATAGACGACAATGCCTACTTCTGTCCAGATCCGGCTGCCGCCGTGCGCATGGAGAAGCGTGTCCAGGAAGTTCGAGCTCAAGGTGATACGCTGGGAGGTATTGTGGAAATCCTCGCCACATGCCCTCCTGGTCTCGGTGAGCCCGTGTTCGACAAGCTTGATGCGGCTCTTGCCCATGCCTTGATGTCCATCGGGGCGGTCAAAGGTGTCGAAATTGGTGCGGGTTTTGGAGTGGCCGAAATGCTCGGTTCGGAGAATAACGATCCGATTGGCACTTCCGGGTTCTTAAGCAACAATTCGGGAGGGATTCTGGCAGGCATCTCCAATGGGGAGGAAATCCGTATCAGGGTGGCGGTAAAGCCTATACCGTCTATTTCAAAAGAGCAGAAAACGGTCAATCTGAACAATGAAGAAGTCTCCATTCGCGTTGGAGGCCGGCACGATATTTCGGCAATTCCAAGGATCATCCCAGTCTGTGAAGCCATGGTTCGTTTGACCTTGGCGGATTTCTTGCTGCGCGATATTGCCGTTCAAAAGAAAGCATAAATTAAATTATGAGCCATGAATCGGGTGCGATAAAAAATATCTGGATGTTAACCCGCGAGTATGACGGGTTGGCAGGAGCCGGAGGTGTAAAAGACATGGTCAAACAGCTTGCCACCTCGCTGGCTCGCTGGAGTGGCCGTTCGGTAAGCGTAGTCCTGCCGCTTTACGGATTCATTCAAGCTGAAGAGCTGGGCTTCTCCCCTTTGGCCGACCCTGTCCAACCTCAGGAGGCCCTCGAATTTCAAATCAATATGAATTATGCCGACGTCGATCGCGAAGAGACGATTCGCGTCTGGAATAAGAAACTGGAAAGAGTGACTCTTTACCTTCTTGAAAGTGAACGTTTTCAAGAAAAGGCAGATGTATACACATATACCTCTGCCGAAGAGGGACGGGAAAGCTGGAAAAAACAGGGTGCCGGACACATCGATTATTTTGCAATGAACATCCTTTTGCAAAAAGGAGCTCTTGCCTTGATTCAGCTCTTAGACCAACACCCTGACATTATACATTGCCATGACGGTCATACAGCCGTTGTCCCGGCAATGATACGGGAAATTGACGGATTCAGGCATTACTTTCGAAGTACCGCAGTTGTTGTAACGATGCACAACGCGGGCATAGGCTATCATCAGGAGGTGGCGGATCTGCGTTTTGCCCGGGCGGTTTCGGGTTTGTCCTGGAAAAATATTCTCGATAATCGTCTTGGTGATAATTTTGATCCCTTCATTGTGGCTGGCCGATACGCGGTTCTAAATACGGTAAGTGAAAACTATGCGCGTGAGTTGCAGGAAACACGGGATGATCGGATGACCGGCTGGCTCGGGCACCGTTTGTCAGAGATGGGAATAATTCTCGAAGGCGTAACCAATGGAATCGATCCCGCCGATTTTGACCCAAGCAGGCCTGAACAAAGTGCGATCGAGGCAGCATTTGATCCGTTGTCTGATGAGGATTTGGAAGGCAAACAAAAATGCAAGGCGGCGATGTTGCAAAAACTCTCCGGAAATGAGATACTTTCAGGAGTATGGCAATTCGGGAATCTGGAGCCCGAACAGGAAAAACCGCTGTTTACGTTTATCGGTCGGCTGAGCGACCAAAAAGGTGTCGATGTTCTTATCAGCTCCCTTCACTACATTCTTCACCAAAACAAAGACTTTAGAATTCTTCTTCTGGGAACTGGCGGGAACTGGGAAGAGAGTCAGATGATAGGGCTTACGGAACAGCGCGGGAATAAAGGACGGGTTTGCTATCTCCGCGGGTTCAGCCCTGCCATAGCCAATCAGGTATATGCCGCCGGTGATTTTTTTATTATCCCTTCAAGATATGAACCATGTGGCCTTACCGACTACATTGCCCAGCTTTTCGGCAACATCCCGATTGTCCATTATGTCGGAGGGCTTGTTAAGGTTGTGGATGGCAAGACCGGCTTTACCTACGGTAAGGATACCAGGGATGATCTTGTCGAAGCGATACTCAGAGCCATAACCTGTTATCAGTCAACTGATTGTATCCGCAAGATGCAGAAGGCGGCGGTTTTAAAAATCAGGGAGAATCACACCTGGAACAAAGTGATGAAAAAGTATTTGGAACTCTATAAAAAAGCAAGACAGCAGCCGAAATGAGATTATGCTCTCAAGAGCTGGTGCAAAAACATAAGGGAGGATGGGCATGACCATAAAAATTGGAATCAACGGTTTCGGAAGAATCGGCAGGAATATTTTTCGTGCTGCCTCCATGGATCCGGCCTTCAAAGATGTCGAGATTGTGGCCATTAACGATCTGACCGACAACGCAACCCTTGCCCACTTGCTGAAGTATGATTCGGTAATGGGAATCTATGCGGGCACGGTGAGCAGCAACGATCAGGGATTTGAAATCGGCGGACGTCAGGTCGCCGTAACCAGTCATCGCAATCCCGCCGACATACCATGGGGCGATATGGGCGTCGATTATGTCGCCGAATGCACAGGGATATTTCGAGACGGGCAATCAGCTCAGGGACATATAGATGCCGGTGCTCAGAAGGTCGTGATCTCGGCACCTGCGAAAGGCGATGTGAAAACCTTCGTAATGGGGGTAAATGAAGACGAGTATTCCGGCACTCAACACCATGTGGTTTCCAATGCCTCGTGCACGACGAACTGCCTGGCGCCTTTTGCCAAGGTTATCCTTGACAACTTCGGAATAAAGCGTGGGTTGATGACCACTGTCCATGCGTATACGGGAGACCAGCGTCTGTTGGATTTTCCCCATTCCGATTTGCGTCGGGCTCGAGCGGCCTGTCTCTCGATGATTCCGACCAAAACAGGTGCGGCTGCCGCGGTATCTTTGGTTATTCCCCAGCTAAAGGGGAAGTTCGACGGTCTCGCGGTCCGGGTGCCGACGCCGGATGTGTCGTTAGTCGATGCGGTCATGGAAGTGGAAAGGGAGACGAGCGTTGGCGAGGTGAATCAGGCCTTGAAGGAAGCTTCCAACCGGTACCTCGGTTATACCGATCTGCCTCTGGTTTCAATCGATTTTAAGGGTGACAATCACTCCTCGATCATTGATGCACAGTCGACGAAAGTGATCGGCACAACGGTTAAGGTTATGAGTTGGTATGATAATGAATGGGGATATTCGAACCGGATGCTCGATCTTATCTGTCATATGTATGCGAACAGACCGCTTTAAGTCGCTGACAATTGAAAATATCCCCGGAAATCTTCTCCGGGGATATTCCCCGGTTATTCCCTTCTTGTGGTAACAATTCCCTTCCTGTTGGTTGATTACTCGTGATTGATAAAAAAATGGAAATAGGTATATCGCAGGCGACCATCCAGTCTGATGCCTTGACGGCAAATCTCCTGGAGACGGCCGAGAATGTTGTTATCGCTCCAGAGCTGAACCTGCTTCTGGATATTGTCGAAAAGTACCGTGGGCTGCATTCCAGCCTGGAGGGTCTTCTTTACGAGATATGCCATCCCTTCAAAAATTGGAACCTGATTCTGCCCTTGTTCAGAAGTTTTGTCTTGAAAAACAGTGATCATTTTATACGCCACCAGGATGGTCCCTTGGCTGTTGAGCTGTTTGCCGATTTATTCTTCAAGGCCATAGACGATTCGGAAAAGAATGCAGGACTCTTATCCTTAATCGTCGAGGCGATGGTGGCCTGGATTGAAAAAGTCATCAGTCTCATGAATGACAAAAATCTCAAGCACTATGAAAAACCGCTGAATTACATCTTTACCACGATTGCAGCCTTCAACAAGGAGGATAGCCCGGCACTTCTGCACATCGTCCAAGGGCAACATCCGATGAAGAATCCGGCGGCCCGCCTTTTAGCTCTCGGCAGCGGGCAAAAAGTGGATTTCGACTATCGGCCGTTGGCACATCTCATGTGCGTCATTTTAATGAAGAATTACGAATACTGGCTGTTGGAAGATGATCCCATGCCCTGGTTTCTCGAAAGGTGTGGGATTTTAGCCGATGATTTCAATTCGGAACAGCTTTTTACCTCCATCTCCCACGACGCCATTCGAGCATACCGTGAGTCTTTAACCGCAATCGACATCGACTCAGATCCTGTGCGCGCCCTGGATAATATCCTTGCACAGCCTTCCCATGTCGATATTGTTAGATTTTATCGTGAAATTCCGGACAGGCTGGCCAAGGAGGAGGCGAAAACGGAGGAAGAGGAACGTGTTTCACCTGCCGTACGGGATCGGTTTGCGGAAAATAAAAAGTTGCTTTTTCTCTTTAAGATCATGGATACAAAGGGGCTGTATCTGATCCATGAAGAAACGTTAAGGGAGATCAACCGAGGGCTGGTCCAGCTGGTAAGACAGCAGAGCTTCGAGGAAATAGAGGAGTTTCTTCTTACGGCGTTTCAGCTTTTAAAAGCTAATGTCAATAAATATCCGCATACGTCCCTTCAGTGTATCCAGGTTCTCGGAGGTGAAGTCTTCAATCGCGGCAACAGCCGGATGGTCGAGACCTTTCTTTGGGAGGTGGTCCGGTTCGGTTTCCAATACGCCAAAGTTGCAGGTGTGGATGAGGACTGGCAACCACTTACCAATCCGGCGCACCTCAACAACATTCGGGTCTGGCTGACCTTAATCGAACAGGAGCCGAAGTGGTGTTCCACACTGTTTTCGGCTTTGATCATCAATCTGAAACTCACCGGCACCTGCGTCAAAGATACGGATCTCTTTCAGCGGGACATTTCGGAGCTTCTCAATCACCC
>JBJKQT010000256.1:0-32820 GCA_046705065.1 Desulfocapsaceae bacterium | reverse complement strand
GCAGTAATGGGAGGGGGTATGCGCCATCTGGGTGCTTGGTGAATCGCTTACTTAGCAGCCCACAAACGATTTGGAAAAAGTGATGATAGCTTTTCAATGATCTTTTCATATATCGTTTGTAACTCATCTGGTTTAGGACGATTATATTTAAACCATTTTGGAGAAGTATCTATCCTATCAAAAGCTAACAAAAAATCATCCGATTTAGAAAGTCCCATTGTGTTTCTCAACTTGCTATCATCCTCAACCGCCTTGATTTCGATTAAATCCAACCCAGGAAATGCAAGAGTCATTTTCACACCAAAACTCTTCGCTTTTTGAATAACAGGGATATAATCAGCATCAAGAGCAATTAAATATATCTCATCAACCCTACCCGAAGCAGCCAAAGAGAGAAGATCAGTTGCAAGCTTTATATCTACTGTCTTTGTCTGTTTTGCTTGGCCTCTAGGAACTGCAAAGGTTTCACCTATTCCCATCTTTTGCAATTGCAATCGTTGTTTGTCGATCTCATTGCCAAACCCACCTTTTTTCATGCTACCGTAATAATATATCCGTAACAGATAAGAACTTGTCATTTGATTAAAAAAACCAGAATAGCTTGGATGCCAAAACATTTCTTTATTGAATGATTCTCCCACACTTGGACGTATGAATTCTCCATTTGTGAATTTTTCTATGTTTTCCATACGAATTGAAAAGTTTTCTCCATCAACAAAAACTGCATGAGACCTGACTTTTAAATTATTCATATTTTTATTTAATACTGAATGGAGAAGGATTGGAGGTAATGGCATAAATTTAGAATCGTGTTGGGAAGCTTATTGGAATAAGCTGGTCTTCCAAGTAACAAAAGCTAGTATTTAATACCCTTGATGATCACCCAAAAATGATCTTTTAATAGTAAAGATCTTTCCAAAAGTGCGTAACATTGCAATTTAGGAAAAATAACCTATTAATTGATTAAACTCCAGAAGATGTTTTTGTCTTATGCCAAATTCAAAAGACATCATCTATAATGGTTCAGACCAGTGGTTGCCTGATGGTCCATAAGATCATATGCAGATAATTGCAGATGTGGTCGGCGGTCTTTTCTTTTTGTGTTACATACTTTTGAGTTAAAATTGTTTTGATGAAACTTCCTGTGAATAATTACAGGCAAAAACCTTTTCCTCTCTAAATAAGCGGAAACCGCGTCCAAAGCAGTCAGTCCAGAAAAAACAACCGAACCTTGAAGTGATATGTCTTTTATTGGAGGTGTGGTTTTCGGTGACCTTTTAGTTGAACGAATGCACGATATACAATCCCCTTTATTACGCTTTCTCTCTTCGATGTAAGCCATGCTCCTCTCCAATATATTATTTGGGTGTAATTTTGGGGGTGGAATATCATATTCGGACAATTTTTGTCACATGTGGACATCCCTCGAAACGCCTGAAAAAGGCATAAAAAAAGGGCTTATCAGCTAGTTATCACTGATAAACCCTTTATTTTAAGCTGGTCGGGATGAGAGGATTTGAACCTCCGGCCCCCTGAACCCCATTCAGGTGCGCTACCAGACTGCGCTACATCCCGTTTTGTGCCGTTTTCTTACCATGCGAGCACACAACTGTCAACTGAAGTATATGCTCATCGATGTGAATTTATTTCCGTATTCCCGGGTCCCTGTTTATAAAATCAGATTCCTGCTTCTGTTTCTTGTCGCTTAGAATATCCTGCACCTGAATAAGCTCGTTTTTGATTCTGCCTAAAAAGGTCGAAACATCCTGTTTTTCAGGGATGATCGGGGGGGGGGCGATCACTTCGCCGCTTGCGAGGAATTTTCGGGCACCGGAAATAGTATAGCCGCGCTCATGAAGCAAGGTTTTGATCTTTAAAATGATCTCAACATCCGCACGGCGATAGAGCCGCTGCTTCGAGTTAGCCCGCTTGGGGCTAATGCTGTTGAACTCACTTTCCCAATAACGCAGGACGTGGGGCGCCACACCGGCTAATTTGCTAACCTCACCGATCTTAAAATAGAGCTTGTCCGGAATATCCGATGGCATATCGGCAGTCGTTTGCTCCTATGAAAGACGGTAACTAGCCAGGATTTCTAACAAAGATTTGATCGATTGCCAAATTTTAGCCGAATTCCCGGCAAACTTCTATTCGTTCAACTGCTCCCGCAAAATCTTGCTTGGTTTAAAGCTTACCATCTGACGTTTTTTTATCAAGATCGATTCGCCCGTGCGGGGGTTCCTGCCGTTTCGCGGATTTTTGTCTCTGAGAGAGAAGGTGCCGAAGTGCACGATTTTAATCGGTTCTCCATCCATCAGTGAAGTTTTCATGGTTTTAAAAAAACTGTCTACAATCTCGGCGCAACTGCTTCGTGGAAATCCGAGTTGATCGGCAACGGCTTCGGCAAGTTCTTTTCTTGTAAGGTTATTCTGTTTCATTTTTATGCCTCACGAAAACTCCCTTCAAATTTTTCGGTCAGGATTGAGACGATCCTTTGATGGGATTTTTCTACGGTTTTTTCGGTTAATGTCTTTGTGGCGGACCGATAGGTGATGGACAGAGCTACACTCTTGTAGCCGGTTTTAATCGGTTCACCGGTATATATATCAAATATTTCGCAATGCTCAATAAGCTTTTCGCGGGTGGACGCAACTGCCTCCAACAATTCCCCTGAAGAGACTTGTTGTGGAAGGACTAAAGCGATATCCCGTTTGACGGCTGGATAGATGGGCAGGGAAGAAAATGTTCTTGGGGCTGCCTTCAGGCCGCAGAGCGCCTCAAAATCCAGGTCGAAGTAAAAGACATCTTGTTTGATGCCGAAACGCTTCAGAACGTCTTTTTTAATCTTGCCGATGGTGCCTATGATCTGCTCGTTTCGGCAGAGAATAAGAGATTGCCCTGACATGGAAAAGGTTTCCAATTGTCCGGTAGCGGGGATCTTGAAAAGGAGCGGTTCTGAAGGCGAAGCACTCATCAAACCCATCTGATCCAAAAGAAATTCCACGGCACCTTTTGCATCGAAGATATCCACCGGTTGTGGTTTGAAGTAAAGTTCGGAACTCTCTCCGTGGGCGTTGCCGGAAAGAACACCAGCCAGCCGGGTTTTTTCCAGCGGCTGTTCATTGAGACCGGTGGGCGTGAACACCTTGCCGATCTCGAAAAGCTTCACTGCGGTCTGCTGAAAACTGAGGTTCCTCTTGATATTTTCCAGAAGGCCTGGAATGAGCAGCGTACGCATTACAGCCTGGTCTTCATTAAGCGGGTTGAGAAGCATAACAACCTTGCGGCGCTCGTCCTCCTGGAGAAGTTCAAGCTTTTCCAGATGATCCTCAGAGGTGAAACTATAGTTGATCGCTTCGGAGAAACCGATTGCAGTGAAGATGCGGCAGGCTTCCAGTCGTTTCAGGCGGCTCTTGTCCTGTTCAGGATAACTGAGATCCACCAGGGGAAGAGAAGTCGGAACGGTGTTGTAACCGATCAATCGGGCAACTTCCTCCACGAGATCGGCTTCGCGTTCTATATCCACCCTGAATGACGGTGGAGTGACGATGAGCGTGTCTGCATCTTTAGCTCTGCAGCCGATGCCGATGGAGCTCAGCAGGCTGGATATTTTTTTCAAGTCCATATCCATGCCGATGAGATCGCATGTCCGTGATACCCGAAGGGTCAGCTCCAACGGTTCCTTCCGGCCTTTGTAGACATCGGCGCCTCCCGGGGCGCAAGTGCCGCCGGCAACCTCGCAGAAGAGGCGTGCCGCACGTTCCATGGCATTGACACAGCCGTTCGGATCGACGCCGCGCTCAAAACGGTAACTGGCTTCGGTGGCCAGATTCAGCCGGCGGGCTGTTTTCCTGATGGAAACGGGATTGAAGCAGGCACTTTCCAACAGGACATCTACCGTCTCGTCGGAGACTTCGGAGTTCATTCCACCCATGATGCCGGCAACGGCCACAGGCTTTTCACCGTCGCAGATCATCAGCATATCAGGCTCGAGTGTCCGTTCCGCCTCGTCCAGCGTGGTGAATTTCTCTTCACCGGGGCGGGGCGTCCTGACTATGATCTTGGCGCCCGCCAGGTTGTGAAAGTCGAAGGCATGCAAGGGCTGCCCGTATTCCAACATCACATAATTGGTGATATCTACGATGTTGTTGATGGGGCGCTGTCCCACGGCAAGCAGGCGATTTTTCAGCCACAGCGGAGACGGTCCAATTTTGACTCCCTTGATCAGGCGGGCAGCATAACGCGGACACAGCTCAGGCGTTTCCACTTCGACACTGAACTCCCGGCTCGCGGCATCGACGGACGCGTCGTTTACGGGCCGGCACAATGTCCGGCCGGTGATGCCGGCAACCTCTCTTGCGATACCGATCACCGAGGCGCAGTCGGGACGGTTTGGCGTCAGGTCGACCTCGATCATGGTATCGGCAAGCCCCGCAGCCTCGATAAAGGATTTACCATGCGGAATATCGGCAGGAAGTTCCATTATTCCGGTATGATCGGTGGAAAGCCCAAGTTCGCGTTCGGAGCAGAGCATGCCGGAGGAGGCAACGCCGCGCACCTTTGACGCTTTGATCTTCAGACCTCCCGGCAGCACCGTTCCGGGTAGAGCGACAGGAGTTACAAGCCCTGCCCGGGCATTGGGGGCGCCGCAGACGATTTGAAGCGTCTCATCTCCGACGGCGACCTCGCAGACCTGGAGATGGTCTGAATCCGGGATGGCTGAGGCCTTTAAAATCCTGGCGGTTTTAAGCGGGGCAAGTTCGGTAAACAGGTCTTCCACCGAGTCGACTTCCAGACCGAGCATGGTCAGATGATCGGCGATTTGCGCTGCAGTGAGCCCGTCCGTATTGACATATTCCTGTAACCAACTGAGGGTAAACTTCATGGCGATAAGTTCCGTATGGCTTTGAGTCTAAAACTGAGAGAGAAAACGGAGGTCGTTTTCATAAAACAGCCTGATATCGTCTATGCCGTATTTCAGCATGGCAATACGCTCGACACCGAGTCCGAAAGCAAAGCCGCTGTAAACCTCCGGATCGTAGTCCACCATTTTGAAAACTTCCGGGTCGATCATGCCGGAGCCGAGAATTTCAAGCCAACCGGTTCTTTTACAGACTCTGCATCCCTTGCCGCCGCAGATAACACAGGCGATGTCCACTTCGGCGCTGGGCTCGGTGAACGGGAAGAAGCTCGGGCGAAAACGAAGAGCCAGATCCTTCTCGAACATCTTTTGGGTGAAGACAGTGAGAACACCTTTCAGATCGGCAAAGGAGACCTTTTTATCCACAAGAAATCCTTCGACCTGGTGGAACATCGGCGTGTGAGTGATATCGGAGTCGCAACGGTAGACTTTGCCGGGAGCAATGACTCTTAAAGGCGGCTGTTGCATCTCCATGATACGTGCCTGCATCGGCGAGGTATGAGTGCGAAGCAGGATGGAGTCGCTGACATAGAAGGTGTCATGCATGTCACGGGCAGGGTGATGGGCCGGAATATTCAAGGCTTCAAAATTATATTTGTCATGCTCGACATCAGGCCCTTCGGCAACGGAAAAACCGAGACTTTCGAAAATGGCGCAGACCTCGTTCATGACCTGGGTCACAGGATGAAGCCTGCCCATGGCCGGTCTTCTGCCGGGAAGAGTTAGATCGATGGATTCCCGGTCGGTTGCCCGAGCGGAGAGTTGCTCTTTAAGGGCTGCCTGCTTCTGGTTGAAGAGGTTTTCGAGCTCGGCTTTTATGGTATTGGCCAGTTGACCGAGTCGCGGCCTTTCTTCGGAGGAAGCTTTCCCCAAGCTGCGCATTGCATTGCTCAGGGCACCTTTTCGACCTAGGAAACGGACGCGGAATTCTTCCAGTTGACCGGTTTCGCTAAGGGTTGCCAGTTGTTGCTTCGCCTCCGCCTGAAGGCGTTTAAGTTCTTGCTCCATGATTTGCTCTCTTAGAGACAACTCTAAAAATATAATCGTTCAGCTATATTCCGGCATACGAGAAGGACTTGCCTGCCGCTCGTAACCCATAGAAGCATTCGATGGCCTTACCGCACTCGCACGGGGTATGCAGAACTCTCATTGCCGGACGATCAGAACCTCAATGCTGGTTGGACGCCAACAAACAGCAGGCCGGTTTCGACTTTTGGAAAATCGGAACCGGCCTGCATAATAAAACTACTGGTATTGGGAAAATCAGGCGTTTGCTGCAGTGGCCAGTTGTACAACTTTGGAAAATGCCTCGGCATCAAGGATGGCCATATTTGCCAGTACCTTTCTGTCGAGTTCCACACCGGCTTTCTTCAATCCGCCCATGAGCTGGCTGTAATTTACATCATTCATTCGAGCGCCGGCATTTATACGTGCAATCCACAACCGACGAAAATCCCGTTTTTTGGTACGCCTGTCTCTGTAGGCGTAATTCAACGCACGATCGACGGCTTCGGTGGCGGTCCTGTAGAGACGGCTTCGGCCACCGATATATCCTTTTGCAAGTTTGAGTAATCTGTTTCTTCTTCTTCGTGCTTTGAAACCTCTTGTAACGCGTGGCATTCTCTAACTCCTTTAATTTCTAGCGGCACTCTTCTCGAGGGGTACCGAACCTGTTGATCTCTGCCGGGCCTTGCAAAAAGGCTGGGGTGAAAAAAAATCACCTTGCCGGCGGACCGAAAATTACATATAGGGAAGGATCTTCCTAATGGATTTCATGTTTGCTGAATCCACTAGATCTGATTTGCGAAGACCGCGTTTCCTTTTTGTCGATTTTTTGGTCAGGATATGGCTGGCAAATGCTTTACTGCGTTTTATCTTTCCCGAACCCGTTGCGGTAAAACGCTTGGCGGCGCCTCTGTTGGTTTTCATCTTTGGCATAGTCAATTACTCCTTTTCAATCTCTTGCCGATGCAGTGGGGATGTCCAATGACCCATCGCGGAGGGGTAACACCATCCCAAAGCCGTGTTTCTTTTATTCGTTTTTTCTGTAAATTCCAAATAAATAATTCTTTCAGATGCAAAATCTCAGTTTTTGGGGCCGATGAACATAACCATTTGCCGACCTTCCATCTTCGGGGGTTGGATGATGTTTCCGTCTTCCGCCAGCGCTTCGGCTATTTTGTTCATTGCCTCCATGCCAATGGACTGGGAATAGACAATCTCCCTGCCCCGGAATCGCATCGTGATCTTGACCTTGTTTTTCTGACTGAGAAACTTCTTTATATTCTTGATTTTGAAACTGAGATCATGCTCTTCCGTCTTTGGGCGGAATTTGATCTCCTTGGTTTCTACAATCGTTTGTTTTTTCTTTGCTTCTTGTTGCTTTTTCTTCTGTTCGTAGCGGAACTTGTCATAATTCATAATCCGGCAGACAGGCGGATCTGCATTTGCTGAAACCTCAACGAGGTCCAGTCCCTCCTCATATGCCTTTTCCCGAGCTTCGGCAGCAGTTAAAATTCCAAGTTGCGAACCGTCACTGCCGATCAGTCTGACCTTCGGGTAACGGATATCTTCATTTGTATTTACCTGACCTTCTCGCGCCGGACCACTTTTTCCTCTCTTGATAATAGCTCCACCTCCTCGGATCTACGAACCTGAAAAATTGTATTTATGCCGCTGGTTCCCTTTTTCCTCTGATATCTTTTCAGAGAAAACACGGATTGATACCTCTGCCATCAGATGTATATCTCGTGTTGCCCAAACCTTGTACAGGTCATCGAGCTGACAAATCCTGACCGATGAGAGATTATTCCTTTGTGAAATGTTTCGTAAAAGGACTAGATTCCTCGGCCTTGGCGGCATTCCTCTTGAATTTTTTCTATAAATTCCGGAACAGTCAGTGCAGGCAAATTTTTCCCGTCCCGCAGGCGGACAGTGACCGTTCGAGTTTCTTTTTCCTTATCCCCAACTATCAGCATGTACGGGATTTTGGCAAGCTGCGCTTCTCTGATTTTATAATTCAACTTCTCATTGCGCAAATCTTTTTCGATACGAAGTCCCGCTTTGCGCATTTCCGTGTAAATTTCCTCGCAGTAGTCTGCCTGATCGTCGGTGATGTTCAACAGGCGTGCTTGGACGGGAGCGAACCATATTGGAAAGATTCCTGCGTAGTGCTCGATCAGCACGCCGACGAAACGTTCTAGTGATCCCATCAGAGCCCTGTGAATCATAATGGGTTGATGTTCCTGGTTATCCGCTCCTGTGTAAGTAACCTCAAAACGTTCGGGCAGGTTGAAGTCGACTTGGATTGTCGAGCATTGCCAGGATCGACCTAATTGATCCTTGATCTTGATATCTATCTTCGGACCATAGAAGACGCCTTCGCCCGGATCTATCTGGTAGGTAAGATTCTTTTTTTCCAGTGCCTGTTTCAAAGCGTCGGTGGCCCGTTGCCAGTTTTCGTCTGATCCGACGTACTTCTCGGGTCTGGTGGACAGATAGATGTCGTATTCGGCAAAGCCGAAGGTTTTCAGGATATGCAGGTTGAGATCGAGAATATTGAAAATTTCGTCCTCGAGCTGATCCGGCCGACAGAAAATATGGGCATCGTCCTGGGTGAAGCCGCGTACCCTGAGCAGGCCGTGCAGTGCACCGGCACGTTCATAGCGATAGACGGTACCCAACTCGCACCAGCGAACCGGAAACTCGCGATAACTGCGTTTTCGGCTTTTGTAAATGCCGATATGGAACGGGCAGTTCATCGGTTTGAGCTGATATTTAACCTCGTCGATATCCATGGACGAGTACATGTTTTCGGCATAGAAATCCAAGTGGCCCGACGTCCTCCACAGGTCCTGACGTGCGATATGCGGAGTGTAGAGCAACTCGTAGTCGTGGCGGTAGTGTTCGTCCTTCCAGTAATCTTCGATGAGACGCCTCAGCAGGGCTCCCTTGGGCTGCCAGAGGATGAGTCCCGGTCCGATCTGATCCTGGGTGGTGAAAAGTTCGAGCTCTCTGCCGAGTCGGCGATGATCTCGTTTTTTCGCCTCTTCCAAGGCGTCGAGATATTTTTTCAGTTCTTTCTTGTCGAAAAAAGCGGTGCCGTATATGCGCTGAAGTACATCGTTCTTTTCATCACCGCGCCAGTAAGCACCGGCCACGCGCAGCAGTTTGAAAACTTTGATGAACGAAGTGTTGGGAAGATGAGGGCCCCGGCAAAGATCGGTGAAGTTGCCCTGGCGATAGAGAGAAACGGTCTTTTCCCCGAGATCTTTAATGAGTTCGACCTTGTATTTTTCCTCTTCGGCGGCAAAAGAGGCAAGTGCCGTCTCGCTGTCGACTTCCGTGCGGACGAATTGCGTGTTGCCTGCCGCGATCTCCTCCATCCGTTTTTCTATTTTTTCAAAATCCTCAGGACTGAAAGGCTCTTCCCTTGAGAAGTCGTAATAGAAACCGTTTTCTATGGCCGGTCCGATGGCCACTTTGACATCGGGGCCGAAGATATCCTTTACCGCCTCAGCCATGACATGTGCCGTACTGTGCCTCAGGATATCCAAGGCTTCCGGGCTGTCGATCCGGATGGGGCTGATAACGCTATCTTCATTCAGGGGAGTAGCCAAATCAACAGCGGTTCCGTCAACAAAGGCTGCGACGGTACGCTTTTGCTGTTTATTGGATTGGAGCTTGGCCAGAGCCTCTCCCGCCGACGTGGAGACGGGGACTTGGATCGACTCTCCGTCCTGTAATGTTACGGATATATTCGCCATAATAGAATAATCTACATAAAAACAAAGGCTAAAGAGTGAACACCTCGACTGAAGTGTCCTTTCTTTAGCCTTTTGATAACAGAATCACCAGCTTCGAACACGGAAACTGGTAGGCGCGGGCGGGGTCGAACCGCCGACATCTACCACGTCAAGGTAGCGCTCTCCCACTGAGCTACGCGCCTGCTCCCGCAACCTCCTCGCATTCGGAGGGGCTGCATAAAAAGTGTGAGTAAACCTGATTCAATTACCAATAACGGATACTTCTGTCAAGAGAAAATATAATTCAGACCTTTAAATGATCCACTGATTTATATGGCCTGGCCTCGGCTCTCAATGGCCTTGGCCAAGGTGTATTTATCTGCATATTTGATGTCCATTCCCATGGGGATGCCGCAGGCCAGCCGGGTGAGTCTGATGTTTTTGCCATGGAGCCTGTCGATCAGATATGAAGCCGTCGCCTCGCCTGGAACGGTGGAACTGGTTGCGATCAAAACCTCTCGAATGATGCCGCTGTCCACCCTGGCGATGAGTTCACGAACTTTGATCTCTTCAGGGCCTATGCCGTCGATGGGTGAGAGGACGCCGTGCAGAATATGGTAGTGTCCCCTGTATATCTCCGTTTTTTCAATGGCCAGCAAATCTCCCGGCTGTTCGACGACACAAACGAGGCCGGCGTCTCTTCGCTGATCGGCGCAGATGATGCAAGGGTCGGTTTCAGAGAAGGTGAAACAGCAGGAGCAAAGTTGAATGGATCCATGCAGAGCCGACAAGGCCGCAGCAAGCTCGAGAGCGTCGGCAGGCGGTCGGCGGAGGATAGTGAGAGCCAATCGCATGGCTGTCTTTTGGCCTATTCCCGGCAATTGCGAAAGAGCGATCATGAGCCTTTCAAGTGCTGGAGGGATAACCTGCATGTCGATCAAGTGCAATTAAAACATATCTGAAATTCCAGGCAGATTCAGGCCGCCTGTGAGTTTGCCCATTTCCTGGCGTCCCAGTTCCTTGGCCTTGCGCAAACCGTCGTTTGTGGCTGCAACGACCAGATCCTGAAGCATCTCGGTCTCATCCGGCGAAATAACCTCTTTTTCTATGGCCACGGACATAATTTCGCCGCGACCGTTGACCGTGACGGTGACCATGCCGCCGCCAGCGCTTCCCTGAACCTTCTTCTTAGCGAGTTCCTGTTGAATTTCTATCAGCTTGGCCTGCATTTGCTGGGCATGCTGCATGATGCTGTTTACGTCCATTGTATTTGTCCTTTCAAAATGCTCCGGTTTAATTTCCTTTTTTTTCTTCCGGGGGGGCAGGTTGTTGAATTTTTCTTTTCCCTCTATCTGCTTCTCGGCCCGATTCTGATATCACCGATCTGGCCGTTGAAGATTTCCACAGCCATCTGAACCTGTGGATCGTTGGCCAATCGTTGCCGCTGTTTTTGTGGTCTCTCGGCCCCATTGCCGTTGCTTTTTTCATCATCGGCAGGGAGGATGAATCGTACTTTGAGTTCTTTCTGAAAAAAATCAAGGACAAATTCAGTCAGAAGGAGGCGGTTTTCCTTGGTTCGCAGCAAAGCGCAATTGGCGGGATCCGAGTAATGGAGGTGTAATTCCTCTCCTTCTTGCCGTGCTGAATCCGCCCTCTGAAGATCTTTAGCCATCCAGACTTTTCTGTCTTTTACATATTCGGTGAAGGCTATCCAGTCACGACGCACATCTCGCTCGTGGGCATGAATTTGAACAGGCGGACGAGGTGTTTTCGATGCGCTCGAATCAAGAGAGTCTTCATTTTCCGACACAGGTACAATTGATTCCTCCCGCAGAGTTGAAGGAGAAACGGAATCAATGTCGACGGATGCAGAAAGGGATGGATCGGGCGCCGGTTCCTGAATCTCGCCTTTCTTCGATCTGTTCTCATCAGTTGATGGAACTGCAGGCTGGGGGGCGATCACCGGTCCCGGATCCTGAGGGAGACCGGAAAGCAACTCTTGAACATGACCGAGCAGGGTCGTCACCGGAACGACGTTGCCGGCTTCGATGATCTTCAGGAAAGCAGTTTCAAGGGCAAGCCGCGGTTGGAGGGATTGCCCCATATCTTCAACGGCCTTAAGGAGCAGGCTCAACTTCAGGTGAATTGTTTCCAAAGTAAAGTCTGAAGCCAGTGTTTGAAACATTTTTTTGTCTTGGTCCGGCATGTCCAGAAGCTCTGAACATCCGGGAATTTTGCATAGGGTGAGCGTTCGGAAGCATTCCAAAAGATCGGTGCAGAACCTTTTCAAATCAATTCCGAAACCGAATGTTTCATCTAAGGCGGCAAGGGCTTGATGACGGTCACCAGCAAGCAAGGCTTTGGTGATGTCTAAGAGGACATCCCTTCCGATAAGGCCCAGAACCTGGACGACGTCATCTGTCGTTATTTTTGTTTCGGCAAAGGAGAAGACCTGGTCGAGAAGGCTTAAACCGTCGCGCACGGAACCTTCCGCCTCCCGAACGATCAGTGCCAGGGCCTGGGGATCGATTTCCTTTCCTTCCTGGGTTGTTAACTTATAAAAGTGGTCCGTCAGCTCCTGTGCGGAGATACGTTTGAGTTCATAACGCTGGCACCTGGAAAGAATGGTAATCGGGACCTTGTGCAACTCGGTGGTGGCGAACATGAAATACACATGCTCGGGTGGCTCTTCAAGGGTTTTAAGCAACGCATTGAACGCCTCCGTTGTCAACATGTGGACTTCATCTATGATGATAATCTTGTGGGGTGCCGAGGTGGGGAGAAACCGTATTTTCTCCTTCAACTCCCTGATTTCCTGTATCCCGCGGTTCGAGGCACCGTCAATCTCATGCAGATCAACCGCCGATCCTCGCATGATTTCCGTGCAGGAGTTGCAGGAATTGCAGGGGATTTTACCATCTTTGCTTTCGCAGTTGATCGCCTTGGCCATGATTCTGGCAAGGGTGGTCTTCCCGACTCCGCGAACCCCGGAAAAGAGAATGGCATGGGCGACTCTCTTTCGCGCGAGGCTGTTCTGCAGGGTTTTAACCACCGGGCGTTGGCCTACTACTTCATCAAAGGACTGAGGCCGGGATTTTCTTGCGAGAACGAGATAAGACATGTTTACCGGGAGATGAAAAAAACCTCAAATGATGTGGGCTGAAAAAGATGATAGCCGGGCGACCCTGGCACACAAAGAGTGTCACTACCGTTGCTTCCTCCCGGACCTGGCGGGGTTCGTGATTCTTTGTTGCGCAGGACCCGGCTATCAAACCGAAATCTTGGATGGCGCAAGGGGAAAATTCAAATTACATTTTGTCGATTGTGGACGCAGAAAATTTTGAAATGCAAGCATCAGTGGTTGGATCTCTGTCCCCTTTATTTTGCATTGCCCTTATATCCGGTTTCTCAAGTGCAGTCAAGAATATTTATAATTCCGCTTTCATCACAGGACAAGGTCTTGTCCTTGGATCACGGCAGAGGCAAATGAATGGTAAAGCGGGCTCCTCCCATCCTTGACCTTCCAGCTTCGATGGTTCCTTGGTGCTCATGAATGGTTTGCCTGGTGATTGCAAGCCCGAGTCCGGTTCCGTCGGCACGCTGTGTAAAAAATGGCTCGAATATCTTTTCGAGTAGATTCTCCTGGATACCCGGTCCGTTGTCTCCGATATGAATGACAATTTCTCCGCCTCCCTTTTCCTGCTCCACTTCTTCGGCCTCGACTTCGATTATCTCTTTTCCCTGTGGACAAAAGACAACGGCATTATTGAGGAGATGACCGAAAACGGTAAAAAGCTGGCGCTCGTCGGCCCATATATCGAGTTTTTCCTTAAATTTTAAGACAATATTACAGCTTGTCGGCCAGGAAGGGTTGGCTTTGCATACCTGAATAACTTCGTCAAGGCAGCTGTTAAGTGAAAACCATTTTTTGTCAACGGTCTCAGGGCGAGCGAATTTGAGGAAATCGGCAATGGTTGCGATCAGTCTATTCGATTCACGGACGATGATTGAGGCCAGTTCGTAATTCGTCTGATCTTCGGTGGTTTTATCTCTGGAAAACTCCGCGGCCAGCACTTGGGCCGACCCGGATATCGCCGTCAAAGGATTTCTGAAATCATGTGCGATGCCGGCACTCATCATACCGATTGCCGCCATTTTCTCACGTTGTCGGAGTTGATGCTCGAGCTTTTCGATCTCGCCTATGTCGCGAAGGGTGATAAGTTTTCGGTCTTCATCAGTATCATCCGGCCCTTCATGGGGATGATGGTAATCAGATTTCGGTAGTCTGGACAGGGAATAGCCAATCCTGATTTTTGTGCCGTCACCTTTTTCGAGATCTGCAGTAAGTCTATGGACCTCGTTTTGCAGATAGAGGTTCGGGAAAATATCAAAAATTTTCTTGCCGATCAATGAAGCAGGGGCATAACCGGTAATTTGACCGGCTGCCTGATTGACCGAACTGATGATGTCATCATCGGTGAGGGTGATGATACCGGTGTTGATATTGTCGAAGATCCGTTTATAGAGAACCGTCAGTTGGTCGAAACTTCGGATGGTCTTGGTAAGGGCTACTTCGGTCTTGCGCAGCCGAACGCCGAAGAGGGCGCTTAGTAATGCCGCCAGGAAAAAGGTAAGGCCTTTTGCGGCAAAATGCTCTAGATGAAAATTCAGGTTATGAACCGGAATAAAATTATACAGGGAGAAATACTGCGGGTAGATATTGTTATATTCCAGAAGCAGAATCATGCCGTATTGCAAAGTGGCTGCTGCTGCAGCAATCACTCCCCCCTTTCTCGGGGTGATGAGTCCGCCTGCGATGATCGGGAAAAAATAAACACTGGAAAAAATGGAATGGGAAGCGCCGGTGAAGTAGACGAGTATCGAGGCAAAGACCGTATCCAGCAGGTTTTGTAGAAAGGCAAAGTTGCGAAGATAAAAAGATGAAAGCTTTGTCGTCAACGGCGCCGAACCGATAGATATTACATAAACAACTAAAATTAAAAGGATAAGTAGCGGGCGCGGTAGCACGATAATCTCGAACTCCGGGCTGCCCAGGAAATAAATCACCGCCAATAGAAGTGTATACAATATAACGCGCAACAACAGCATCCACTGCAGCTGATTTCTGAGGATGCCGTCGATATCTGGTACTTCAGATGAGAGAGAAAGGAGAGTTTTAAGACGCATCCTGAATTATTCGATACCGTATTTCTTTATCTTGTACCTGAGTGAACGAAAGCTCACCTGAAGGAGATCAGCGGCTTTCATCTTCGAATTGTCGGTCTTTTTCAAGGTGTGGATTATAAGTCTTTTCTCAAGGCTATCCATAACCTTCTCAAGACCCCTATCGAAGAGCTCCTCCTCATCGGCCACAGCTTGAAAAATGGGGAGGTTGTGTGTGTTTTCCTGTTTGGTCTGACGCGCCGAGGCCGACAGGGAAAGGCTCTCCGGCAGGATAATATTGGAGCTTTCAAGGGCGACCCCGCGCTCGATGATGTTTTCCAATTCTCTGACATTGCCTGGGAAATCATAGTTCATCAGGACCTGCATTGCATAGGAGGAGATTTCCTGCACCTCTTTTCCCAACCGTTTTGAGTATTTTTTAAGAAAATGGTGAACAAGAAGCGGCACGTCGCCTTTTCGTTCCCGCAACGGCGGCAGTCTGATGGGGACTACGGCTAAACGGTAGAAAAGGTCTTCGCGGAATCTGCCGGCACGAATTTCTTCTTCCAGGATTCTGTTGGTGGCGGCAATGATACGCACGTTGATCTGTTGGATTTTGATGCCGCCCACGGGTTTTATCTCTCTTTCCTGCAAAACCCTTAGGAGTTTCGTCTGGATGAGCGGGGTAAGCTCACCGATTTCATCGAGGAAAGCCGTTCCGTTGTTAGCCTGGGCAAAAAGTCCCTGCTTTTCACTTATGGCTCCTGTGAATGCTCCTTTGACATGGCCGAAGAGTTCGCTCTCCATCAATTCTTCCGGAATTGCGCTGCAGGTAATGGGAACGAAAGGGCTTCCCACGGCTTTGCTGTTAGCGTGAATAGCCTGGGCTACGAGTTCTTTGCCTGTTCCGGATTCACCATAAATCAAGACGTTGGCAGGGGTTGGGGCGATTCGCCGGACGATGTCGAAAACTTTCAACATTTCACGGCTTTGGCCGATTATCCCCGGGAACGATTCCGAATCCGAACTGAGTGGGCCGGATTTGTTTTTCTTGGAGGTTGCCGATTCAACCACCGATTTTATCTCATCGATGTTGAAAGGCTTGCTAATATAATCAAATGCTCCGTTTTTCATTGCGATAACCGCATCGTCCGGTGAGGCGAAAGCGGTTATCATAATGACCGGCAGGTCGGGATATATCACTTTGATCTCGGCCAACAGATCGAGTCCGCTTTCTCCCGGCATGCGTATATCACTGATAACTAAATCGAATGGGTCTTCTTTTAAAGAGGAGAGCGCCGAGTCGGCATTACCTGCCGTCTGGACTTGGTATCCCTCTTTTTTCAGCATGATTTTCAAAAAATCACGCATACCCTGTTCATCATCAACTACGAGAATTGATATCATCTGCGGTTCCCGCTTTGTATTTACCTATGCCGAGTCGTCCGCGCGACTCCTGGTGTGAAGGATATGACTGAAAACACATTGTGTTTTTCACGATACGGGTAGTCTACATCATTGTGACGGGATTTCCAACTCCAGACTGTTTTCTTCTATGCAAATCATTGCAAATTCACTTGGTCAGTGGTAAAAAGACCGCGAACCCTGGCTATTGAGAAGTGAAGACAGAAGAAAACTTGTTGGCAGATACACTCAATTTTATGACTACGAATACTCCAACGGAGCAGTTCTCGAAACAATCTTTGACCGAGCATTTGCGGGATCTCCGTTCCTGTCTGATTGTCTCGCTGGTCGCCGTCATTATCTGTTTTACCGTTTCATACATCTATATAGATCCCGTCGGAGCCTGGCTCTTTAAACCGCTGGTCAAAGTTTTGCCAAAAGGGAGCACGCTCATCTTTACATCCTACCAGGAAGGGTTTTTTTTTATCTGAAGCTCGCCCTGGTTTGCGGTATTCTCCTCGCTTCTCCCGTCATCTTTTCCCAGATTTGGCGCTTTGTGGCTCCCGGCTTATACCGGCATGAGAAACGGGTTCTGATTCCCTTCACCATTCTTTCCACCGTCTGTTTCCTGGGTGGGGCTGCTTTTGGTTATCTTGTGGTTTTTCCTCCGGCTTTCCGATTCCTGGTGGGATATAACAATGCCTATCTGACTTCGCTTCCGTCCGTTAGCGAATATTTTTCCTTGGCCTTAAGACTTTTGCTCGCCTTCGGGGTGATTTTTGAGCTGCCTATCTTCATGGTGTTGCTCTCTAAAATCGGCCTGGTGAACGTTGCATTTTTAAATAAGAACCGAAAGTATTCCATTCTCATCAACTTTATCGTTGCCGCAATCCTCACACCGACCCCGGATGTGGTCAACCAGTGCCTGATGGCCGTTCCTTTGATGATCCTCTACGAGATAAGTGTGGTCGCAGTCTGGATCTTTGGGCGCAAACGCATTAAAAGTTTTCAAGAGGAGGGTGTTGAAGGGGATGAGAAAAACAAACATATGGATATGAAAGAATAAAGTTAACTGGATTTCTCTTACCCTGTGCGTTATAACAACAGTACGATTCCCAATTAGGAGCGTCTGTTTCACCTGCTCATACCCAAACGATAAAAAAAATGAACACACAATATGGAGGTCTCTATGACTTTACAGGAAGGATTCCGGAAGGTACTTGAAATCGGACGGCCCCCCAATGTGAAAAAACTCTTCCCCAATTCCCAGGCTCTGCTTGTCAGCGGCAAGGTTATCGACCGTGCATTGACGGCCAAAGGAAAAGCGATGACGATTGCGGCAAACGGCAGGTCGAATTTCGTTATCCGAGGTGCTTTGAAAGCAGCCCAACGGGCTGATGCTGCGATTATCATCGAGATTGCGAGATCCGAATCGGGGTATTGCGCAGTGAACTTCTTCAATATAGCCCGGCAGGTTGATGCAGCCTGCAATGAGTTGGAAATAACCATTCCGGTTGCGGTTCATGCGGATCATTACGGTATTAAATCCGAGGAGGACATCCCCTTTGCCAAAATGGAGATTCCGTCGATGTTCGATGCCGGTATCACTTCAATTGCCATCGATGCCTCTCACATGCCCGACGATCAGAACCTGCTGGCAAATATCGAGTTGAACCAATTTGTTCCCCGGTGGTCAGGACTCGAAACCGAAGTGGGAGAAATCAAAGGAAACGAAGGCCTATCCACCGTAGACGATGCGTCGTTTCTGATCAAGGGCCTTAACGCGCATGGAATCAGTCCCGATTGGATCGCGTTGAACAACGGCTCGGTTCACGGCATCGAGGCAAGCGGGCAGGGCATTCAGGTTGGATTGACCGCAGAAATTCACAAGGCTCTGGAGCCCTATCTGGTATCCGGGGCTCAACACGGCACATCGGGAAACAGTTCCGACAGGTTACGGGAGATTGCCGCCAAAACCCACACCACCAAGGCCAATGTGGCAACCGCTTTGCAAATGGCTTCCTGGGGCGTTGATGTCAACGATTACGGCAATGCGATCCTTGATGCCGCCGGGAATCTAAAAAAAGTGAAAGGAGAAGGCGTCACTGAAGAGACGTGGGAAAAAATGCTGGCCTATGCCGAATCCAAGGGCTGGCGCGGCGGTAATTTTAAAAAGTTGAACCTGCCCATGGATAATCTGCTCTTTGCCCAACCCAGAGAGGTTAGAGAGAGAATGTGCAGGCGGGTGGAAGACTTCGTCTATAATATTTTGGTCAATGTCTTCAACGCCCAAGGTACGGCGACGATAGCCAAAGATATCATTCTTTCCGCTGGGTCCTCAGATCTCGGACCGAAAGCGGAAAGGTTGGAGGATCCTGCCCAATGGACAAAGGAAAAAATTATTGAACGGGCTAAGACCTTAAATGTTAACCAAGGCCCAAAAGGAAACTTCGAAGATTGATATGAAGAAAATTTTAATTACCGGCGCTGCCGGTTTTATCGGGGCACACCTGTCCAAGAAAGTGATTGAAGGCGGTGCCGAAGTCGTTGGCCTGGACAACCTGAATGATTACTATGACGTACATCTCAAGCGTGACCGAATGGCCGCGCTTGCCGAATGTGACGGCTTTTTGCATGTGGATTGCGATCTCGCCGATCGACAGGCCATGGAAAAACTTTTTCAGGAGCACAAATTTGATGTCGTGGTCAATCTGGCGGCTCAGGCAGGCGTTCGCTATTCCCTTATAAATCCGCATTCTTATGTAGATACGAATATTGTCGGTTTTGTCAATATCCTGGAAGGTTGCAGGCATTCGGGAGTAAAGCATCTTGTGTATGCCTCCTCCAGTTCCGTTTATGGAGCCAATACCCGGATGCCTTTTTCGGTACATGACAACGTGGATCATCCCGTTTCCCTCTATGCCGCATCGAAAAAGGCCAATGAGTTGATGGCGCATACCTACAGCCATCTATTCGCATTGCCGACAACGGGATTGAGGTTTTTTACGGTTTATGGACCTTGGGGACGTCCGGATATGGCCCTGTTTCTTTTTACCAAAGCCATTTTGGAGGGAAAACCCATCAATGTATTTAACAACGGTAATATGGAACGCGATTTCACCTACATAGACGATATCGTCGAGGGGGTGTTTCGAGTGATGGATAAAGTTCCGGAAAGCAGCACCGAATGGAACGGGGATTCTCCGGATCCTGCAATTTCCTATTGTCCGTTCAGAATCTACAATATCGGCAACAATAAAAAAGAGAAACTGATGCGGTATATCCAGGTCCTCGAAGACTGCCTGGGCAAAAAAGCCGAAAAGAATTTTCTGCCGATGCAGCCCGGAGACGTTCCTGCAACGTACGCAGACGTGGGTAACCTGATACGAGATTTCGATTATAAACCCGATACCAGCATTGAACAGGGAGTTGAACGGTTCGTCCGCTGGTATAAGGATTATTATAGGGTTTAATCCAGTGCTCAGCCCGATGAGTGGGGCAACCCAATTGAATAACAGCCATATGGATAAAGAAAGCGCGGCCCATCGCCGCGCTTTCTTTTTTCTCTTTTATATCGGTGTGATAACATGAAAGGAAAAAGCCAGGTACAGCTGCTGAAAACCATGTGTCCGCTGGATTGTCCCGACACGTGCGGAATGATAGCCAAAATAGAAGACGGCAAGCTTGTTTCACTGCGCGGCGATCCTGCACATCCCTACACCCGCGGTTTTATTTGCCGCAAAATGAGATTCTATCCGCAACGGTTGTATTCGAGAAAGCGGATCTTGTACCCCATGCTCCGCGATGGAAAGAAAGGAGCAGGAAAGTTCAGGAGAATCAGCTGGGATAAGGCCCTGGACCTTTTAGCCGATAAAATAACGGAAGTGAAAGAACGTTACGGCGGCGAAGCCATATTGCCGTTTCAGTATGCAGGCAATATGGGCGTCATAAATCGCAATGCCGGCTATGCCTTCTATCATAAAATCGGCGCCAGCCGTCTGAAAGAAACCATTTGCTCGGCAGCGGCACGGGAGGCATGGCGGCTCCACCTCGGACAATCTGCCGGAAGCCCGCCGGAGACCGCGGAGGAAGCCGACCTTATCCTTGCCTGGGGAATAAATGTTAAGGTAACGAATAGTCATTTTTGGCAATTTATCAGTCAGGCGAGAAAGAGAGGTGCAAAACTGCTGGTTGTCGATCCCTATCGAAATGCAACCGGGAAAGCGGCCGATCTCTACCTGCCGATTCGAACAGGCGGCGACGCAGGGCTTGCTTTGGGATCGATGAAAGCCCTTCTTGAAGCGGGAAAAATCGATGTGCAGACGATTTCCGCCCGGACAACGGGATTTGCCGCTTTGGAGAAATATATTTCAGAAACTCCTTGGGAGCAGTTCAGCAACCAGTGCGGTCTGACCAAAAAAGAGATAGAGGAATTTGCCGACTTGCTGTATCGCCATCCGAAGACCTTCCTGCGCATTGGTGTTGGGCTGAGTCGCAACAGCAGAGGAGGGGCAAGTATCCGGACTATCCTTTGCCTTGCCGCCGTCTTAGGGCTTTATGATGGAGGGCGGGGCCGTGGCGTATTGCTCTTTTCAAAGGCTTTTTCCGGCAACAGCGACGTATTACGATTTCCTTCTCTGGCCGAAAATTCGACAAGAGAGATTAATATGGCTCACCTTGCCCACGCATTGACCTGCCTGAAACCTGCAATTAAGCTCTTCTTTGTCTATAACGCCAATCCGGTGAGTGTTGCGCCCGATGCCGGAATGGTCCGGCAAGGATTGACCCGGGATGACATATTTACCGTTGTGCATGAGCAGGTGATGACGCCCACTGCCAAATATGCCGATATGCTTCTGCCGGCAACAACCTTTTTGGAAAACAGGGACCTTTACGCGGCATATGGGCATTTTTATCTTGGTGTGGCCGATCCGGTAATTGCTCCATTGGGTGAGGCCAGAAGCAACTTCGATTTTTTTCAGAGCTTGGCTCGGAAAATGGGGTATACCGACCGGCCGTTTCAGCAGACCATCGATGAACGTCTGAAAACCTATTTGCAATCCCTCGACGGCCTGCCCACCGATATACCGATACCTTTGAATCCCGGGACGTACATCTTGTCAGATCGTGCCAGGGTGATTGATTCAACAGAAGATTGTCCGACACATACTTTTATTTTTCAATCCGCTGAGGGCAATGGGATTCCAGACATCCCTCGTCTGGGAAGCCCTGCGGAGTTCGACGACCCCGACCTTCTTTGCCGTTTTCCGTTCAAACTGATAACGCCGCCCCATCCCGATCTTTTAAACAGCACGTTCGGTGAACGTTACCCTGGAAAAGCGGGAGAGGTCCTTATTCATCCGACGGACGCAGCATCGTATAAAATTGCCGATGGAGCCAGGATTATTCTCCGTAATCACAGAGGATCCGCGACAAGAATGGCAAGCCTTACTACGGACACGCAAAGAGGTTTGTTGGTAGCGGAGGGTCTCTTTTGGCAAAACGATTGGGAAAAGACTTCGATAAACGATGTGACCTCGCAAAAAACAACGGATCTGGGGAATGGGCCTACTTTTCATGAATCCCATGTTGGGATATTTGTCGTCGAGCCTCCTGGCTCCGATTAACCGCCCATTAAATTCAAGGCCGCACGAATAATGGCAGGGGAATCAAGGTTGTTATCTTTCCACAGGTCTTTTTGAGGGCCGTGTTCGATGAATATATCCGGGTGGGCAAGGCAACTGGTCTGTATGTTATAGAGTTTGCGACGGCTGAACAGCTCCAGTACGGCACTGCCGAAGCCGCCTTGCCGAACATTGTCCTCAATGGTGAGCACTCGCCCCATCTTTTTGGCCCAGGTGCAGATCAGATCTCCGTCCAAGGGTTTTATAAAGCGCGGATTGATTACCGTTGCATCGACTCCCACCTTTTTAAGACCTTCTGCCGCACGCAGCGCCGGGTGAACCCGGTTGCCGAGGGGCAAAAGAAGGATGTCGCCTCCTTCGATGAGGACCTCGCCTTTGCCGATCTCGAGTGTTTTGAGTTCCATGCCAAGTTTCACATCCTCACCGGATCCTCTGGGGTAACGGACGGCTGCCGGTCCTTTGTGTAAAACGGCGGTGTAGAGCATATGCCGCAGTTCTTCCTCATCCTTTGGGGCCATGAGAACCATATTGGGAATAAAGCGCAGGAAGGAGAGGTCGAAAACGCCGTGATGGGTGGGGCCGTCGTCACCGACGACGCCGCCGCGATCGATAGCCAGTGTTACCGGCAGGTTGGGGATGCAGATATCGTGGATAATCTGATCCAGGGAACGTTGAAAAAACGAAGAGTAAATGGCTACCACAGGGAGAATGCCTTCCACGGCTAGTCCTGCTGCAAAGGTCACGGCATGCTGCTCGGCAATCCCGACATCGAAGAAACGGTCGGGAAACTCTTCGGCAAATCGTGTCAGGCCTGTGCCCGTGACCATGGCGGCCGAAATCGCAGCCAGTCGGTTCTCGTGCCGCGCCATCTGAACCATCGTGTCGCCGAAAACTTCGGTATAGGTAACAGGTTTCGAAGTTTTTTTTGGTTTGCCGGTGGTTATGTCGAACGGGCCGATCCCGTGAAATGCACCCGGGTTGTCTTCTGCAGGTTTATATCCTTTGCCCTTGGTGGTCAGGACATGGACGAGAACCGGTCCGCGCGAACTGTCGCGAGCGGTCTCAAGCGCTTCGATCAGGTCCTCGAGCTGATGGCCGGGAATCGGGCCGATATAGTTGAATTTAAAAGCCTCGAAGAGCATTCCCGGTGTGAAAAAGCTTTTGAAACTCTCCTCGCTCTTCTTCAATACATTGAGGATGTTTTCACCGACGTTCGACAACGAATTCAGGCGTTCTTCCAGATGGGCCTTGACCCGCCGCATGGTTCTGCCGCTTAGTTTGCGGCTTAAAAAACTTGAGACGGCACCGACGTTGGGCGAGATGGACATCTCGTTGTCATTTAAAATGACGATCAGGTTGCGGTCCAGATGGCCGGCATGATTCAAAGCCTCGAAGGCCATACCGGCGGTCATGGAACCGTCACCAATAACGGCGATGGCCCTGTTGTTCCTTTTTTGGATGTCTTTGGCAAGGGTCATCCCCAAGGCGGCCGAGATGGAAGTTCCGGCATGGCCCGTGCCGAAAGCATCGTATTCGCTTTCCTCGACTTTTGGAAAGCCGCTTAGTCCCTTGTATTGCCTTAATGTATGAAAACGGTCATGACGTCCGGTAATAAGCTTATGGGCATAGGCCTGATGGCCGACATCCCAGATCAATTTGTCTTTCGGCGTATTGAAGACATAATGGAGGGCAAGGGTCAACTCGACAACACCGAGGCTCGGGGCCAGATGCCCGCCTGTCTTGGCGACGGTGGTTATAATGGTCTGCCGGATTTCCGCAGCAAGCGCGGTCAATTCCGGTAGCGAGAGATCTCTGATGTCCTTTGGCGACTTGATCTTGGCAAGCCGGGGGGGATATGTCTCTTGCATCGGATATGTTAACATGATGAGAAATAACCTATTTGACAATAAGAATCACTTTGGGGATGCATGCTTCCCAATTGATCTATCGGGTTAATTTGATCTGAAATAAATATAATCAGCGATGGCTCGAAGCGGACCTGCCTTGTCATCAAAATCCATCAATGCATCTTTGGCGGAGTTCACGGCATCCAGGGCTTTTTTCCTGCTTGCCTCGATTCCGAAATAGGCGGGGTAGGTCGCCTTACCCTTCTTTTGATCTCCACCTGCGGTCTTGCCCAACTGTTCGGTGGTGGCGGTTACATCCAGCAGGTCGTCAACGATCTGGAAGGCCAGACCGATCTGGTTGCCGTAAAGGACCAGTTTTTTTTCTTCTTCAGAGGTGGCACCGGCGGCGACGGCTCCAGAATGAATGGCGGCGGTGAGCAGGGCTCCTGTTTTGCTGCTGTGAATCGTCTTCAGGGTTTCGAATGGAAATTCCTGATGTTCATTGGCGATATCAAGGGATTGTCCGCCGACCATTCCCAACGGACCGGCTGCTCTGGCAATAATCTGGACGATCATAAGACGCCGCTGGGGCGTCAGGTTCGAATCCGGCAATGAGAGAAGATCGAATGCCCAGGTCAGTAGACCGTCTCCGGCCAGAATGGCTCCCGCCTCTCCAAAAAGCATATGGTTGGTCGGCTTTCCACGGCGCAGATCGTCGTTGTCCATGGCCGGCAGGTCGTCATGGATAAGAGAATAGGTATGTATGCATTCCAGAGCGCAGGCTATGGGGAGGATATCTTTCATGGTAACACCTGAGTCGATTGCCTCGCCTGCCGTCAGGCAAAGAATCGGGCGCAGGCGTTTGCCGCCCACAAACAGGCTATAGCGCATCGCTTCGATATGAGGTGCAAAAGGTCCCTGGGCTTTGGGCATGTATCGTTCCAGAGCCTCTTCAATGATATTCCGCTGTTTATTCAGGTAGTGTTTGATCTCCACCATCCGCACCTTCGAAAGGAACCGATTCCAGTTTGCCGTCTTTTTCCAGAAGGATTTCGACTTTTGCCTTGGCTTCTGCCAGCTGTGAACTACAGAATTCCGCCAGCCTGATTCCTTCATCGAATTTTTTCAGGCTTTTTTCCAGAGGCAAATCGCCCTCCTCCAACTCACGGGTGATTTCTTCCAATCGGTCTAAGGCCTCTTCAAATGTTTTTTTTGCCATTTTGCCATATTAGGTAGTAATGGTCGTCAAAAAGATAGTTGAATCCTTTTTCCATTCAGGATAGTACTACATACACAATTGTAAAGTACGATCGAGCACTATATTACACTATACATCAACCTTGCAAGAGTTCATTACTTATATTTAACGATGGAGAACAGCTCTGAAAACGGTCTCGGGATGCATGGGGCCATCCAAAGGTTTATCCGTTGGCTGGAGACGGAGAAAGGATATTCGCTTCATACTGTTCGTGCCTATCATTCCGATATTATAGAATTTGTGAAAACACTTGGTCGGCAGTGTCCTCCATCGGAAATTTCGGCGACGGATATCCGCAACTTTGTCGTCGGCCTTTACGGCCATAATAATGCCGCATCGGTGGGAAGAAAACTGTCTGCGTTAAGAACCTTTTGTAAGCATCTCCAACGGGAAAAGATCATTGATGACGATCCGTTGGCCGGAATCTCCGGGCCGAAGGTCAACAAGGCAATCCCCGTGTTTTTGACTGTGGACGAGGTCTTTTCTCTTTTGGAGGCACCGGAGGAAAAAGACGGTTTTTATCCGCGCGACCGGGCAATCCTCGAGTTGCTTTACTCAACGGGTATGCGGGTTGCGGAACTTGTCTCTCGTGATCTTGCCGACCTTGATTTTGAAGGTGAAATGCTTAGGGTGAGGGGCAAAGGAAATAAGGAACGGCTTGTCCCCGTCGGATTGCCGGCCAAAGAAGCGGTTATCTCCTGGCTGCCGTTGCGGCAGCAATTGATAACAGCCAGGCAAGGACGCGGCAGGAAGTTGGAGAAAGACGCCCTGTTTCTAAACGGGAGAGGGGGCCGATTGACAACACGCAGCGTCGAGAGAATGGTGAAGATATATGGGGAAAAGGCCGGTATCGCACAGATTGTCACTCCTCATGCTCTCAGACACTCGTTTGCCACCCATCTGTTGGAGATGGGGGCGGACCTGCGCTCGGTTCAGGAGCTTCTCGGTCACGCCAGTCTTTCCACGACGCAGAGATATACACATTTGACTTTGGACCACCTTTCCGAGGTTTATGATAAGGCGCATCCTCTTGCCGGAAAAACAGGTCGAGAAACCGGGGACTGATTGGCTGAAGGATTGTTCCGCTTTTTGTTTACGTGAATTTAACTACTTAGAGTTGAACAGATTGTCGGCCGATACCTAAAACAAGAGAGCCTTTTGCAAAATGAAGGCTTTCGTTCAAAATCAAGGCATGCGAAAAATTTTACCGCAGACATCTCCTGAATATGCTGAGGATAAAATTTTGAACATAACACAGAGTTTGGGTGAAAAGACCATTTTGCAAAAGGCTTAGGAACAAAATGCACGATAGTGTGGGTAAGCCGCGCTATGGAAAATTAATCGAGTGAAAGAATGAAAATACGATCTACGACTATTCTCGCTGTTCGTCATAAAGGAGATGTGGTTGTTGCCGGAGACGGGCAGGTTTCTTTAGGCAACACGGTTATGAAACATGAAGCCAAAAAGGTCCGGCGCCTCTATCATGGCAAGGTTATTACCGGCTTTGCCGGAGCCACGGCCGATGCCTTTACTCTTTTTGATAAGCTCGAACAGAAATTGGAGCAGTACAATGGAAATCTGCTCCGCTCTGCGGTGGAGCTTGCCAAAGACTGGCGAACGGATAAGATGCTGCGCAGGTTGGAGGCAATGTTGATTGCCGTGGACAAGGAATCGTCTCTGCTACTCACGGGCAACGGCGATGTGATCGAACCCGACTCCGGGATACTGGCGATCGGTTCGGGAGGACCTTATGCGCAGGCAGCTGCACTCGCGCTGATTCAGCATAGCGACCTTGATGCAGAAAATATCTGTAAGGTGGCAATGGAAATCGCTGCCAATATTTGTGTTTTTACAAATCATTCCATCGTTGTAGAGAAAATATGAAAAAAGTACATTCCCAGACCCCGAAAGAGACGGTTGCACAACTCGACAAATATATTGTCGGCCAGGCTAATGCTAAACGATCCGTGGCCATAGCGCTGCGCAACAGATGGCGCCGCCGCCAGGTGCCGGAGCCCCTCAGAGAGGAGATAGCACCGAAAAATATTATCATGATAGGCCCCACAGGTGTCGGCAAGACGGAGATAGCAAGAAGACTGGCTACGCTTGCGCAGTCACCGTTCATCAAAGTCGAAGCATCGAAGTTTACCGAAGTCGGCTACGTCGGCAGAGATGTGGAATCGATGATTCGGGATCTTGTGGAACTTGCGATCAATATGGTGAAGGAAGAAGAAAAACAGCGGATAGAGGGACTTGCCGCGGCCAGCGCAGAAGATAAGATCCTCGATCTTCTGTTGCCGCCCACTCCGGCCGCCCATGACGTTTCAGAGGGACCTAGCGGTGACGGGTCGTTTCTTCTCAGGGACTTTAACGGACAGGATTCCACACCCGTTAAGCAGGCTGATACCCCAACCCGGGAAAAATTCCGGCAGATGTTGCGTGAAGGGAAACTCGATAACCGCGAGGTGGAGTTGAGTCTGAAAGAAACCCATCAACTTCCCATGGTGGAGATTATGACCACATCCGGCCTTGAGGATATGCAGTCTAGCCTGCAGGATGCCTTCAGCAAGCTCTTTCCCAAAAAGAAGAAAAACAGAAAATTAAAGGTTCCCGAGGCATTGGCCGCTCTGACAAAAGAGGAAATGGAGCGGCTTGTGGATATGGACAAAGTGATGAAAGAGGCGCTCAGGCGTACTGAAGAATCAGGGATCGTTTTTCTCGATGAGATCGACAAGATTGCCTCGCGTGGAGGTGCCGGTTCGCAGGGACCGGACGTTTCCCGTGAAGGCGTGCAAAGAGACCTTTTGCCCATTGTTGAAGGCACCACTGTTACCACCAAACACGGGATGGTAAGGACAGATCATATACTTTTTATCGCAAGCGGCGCTTTCCATGTAAGCAAACCCTCCGACTTGATTCCTGAGCTACAAGGCCGGTTCCCGATCCGCGTCGAACTTCATGCGCTTGGTAAAGACGAGTTCGTGCGGATTTTGATGGAGCCCGAAAATGCACTGACAAAACAGTATATAGCCTTGATGGAAACGGAAGGCATAGAACTTGTGTTCGAGCCTGAGGCCATCGACGCACTTGCCCAGATAGCCGTTGATGTCAATCAGAAGACGGAAGAGATCGGTGCCCGGCGCCTGCATACCGTGATGGAGCGTGTATTGGATCAACTTTCCTTTGACGCTCCGGATCGGGATGAGGGCAAATTCATAGTGACCGCCGAGTATGTGCGTGAGCAGCTAAGTGGCATCGTCCAGGATCAGGACTTGAGCAGATTTATATTGTAAGTTCAGAGATAAACGTTCATCAGGCGTATATCTATGCGATCAGGCCGGCTATGCAGAGCATACGTTCCGGCCTGTTTGCATATGACCCCAGGCGTAGTTGAACCTTCGTGTGAACTTCTTGGCTTATTTCTTTGTAATTGTGCTGTTACTGTGGAGTGATCAGATCTGTAAATAGTAGCCGCGAGACTTTAAAAGTCAGGAACCATCGCCGTTGCCATTTCCATTTCGCCTGTTCCATTTCTTGCGTTGGGGCGCTTCCAGGGGCCTTTTCCTGAAAGACATCGGCTGATAGCCGACAATTTTTTCAATCCCGTCGGAAAGACCTCTGCAAGGTCTCACGGTCAGCTCCTTCATCACTTCGATATCCACTTCGCCGAGTCCAGGAAAACGCATTGTCAAAAGGATTGGGCAATCGCCATGAAATTGGTAGAGTGTTTTTTTGATCGTCTCCATCTGTTGTCTGTTGGTCTTGTCGGCTTCAAGCTTTATCTGTATAAGTTCTGTGAATTTCTCCCGAGCTTCCGGAAGGGTGAAAATGGATTCGGCGATAATCTTTGCTCCGCGTTCGTCTTTTTGCACTGTTCCCTGGATAATGATCGGGTCGGACGAATTCAGATGGTGCTCGCAACGTGCATATGTTTCAGGAAAAACGATCACTTCGACGGTTTCGAGGATATCCTCGATTGCAAGAAAGGCCATGGGCTCGCCTTTCTTGCTCTTTAAACGTTTACAATTGCGGATCAACCCACCTATCCTGACCGGTTGATCATCTCCCCATTCGGCCAAATTGTGGATGTCGGAGTCGGTCACGGTCTTGATTTCACTGAGCGCATTCTCCAGGGGATGGCCGGTGATATAAAAGCCTACTGTTTCTTTTTCCAGCATCAGCCTCTTGCGTTCATCCCACTCGGGAATGTCCGGGAGGGCAATTTCCGTGACTTCCGTTGTGCTGATCTGGGGGGCTACGGAAAACAGAGACATCTGGCCGCTTTGCCGGTCGCGCTGGACTGCTTTTGCCTGATCCATGGCTTTGTCCAAGATGGCCATGAGTTGCGATCGTTTATTGCCAAGCGAATCGAAGGATCCTGATTTGATAAGACTCTCGATGACCCTGGAGTTGACCCGTCTGGAGTCGACCCGGTTGCAAAAATCGGCGAGAGATGTATAGCGGCCGCTTTTGAGGCGTTCTTCGATTATTGAATCCAAGGCGGAGCCGCCTACATTTTTCACGGCTGCCAATCCGAACCTGATCCGGTCGTCGATGACGCTGAAGTCTTTGACGCTTTCGTTGATATCGGGTGGCAGGACTTCGATGTCGTGATCTTTGCACTCTCTGATATAAAGCACCACCTTGTCGGTATTGTTCATATCGCAGGAGAGAAGCGCCGCCATGAACTGGGCCGGATAATGGGCTTTTAAATATGCTGTCTGATAGGAAACCAGAGCATAGGCGGCGGAGTGCGATTTGTTGAAGCCATAACCGGCAAACTTGGCCATCAAGTCGAATATATATTCGGCCTTGTCCTCCGGAATTCCGTTCTTTAGAGCGCCGGCCATAAATTTGCTGCGTTGTTTGTCCATCTCTTCCGGAATTTTCTTTCCCATGGCCCGTCGCAGGTTGTCGGCATCTCCAAGGGAATAGCTGGCCAGAATGTTGGCAATCTTCATGACCTGCTCTTGGTAGACGATAACCCCGTATGTCTCTTCGAGCACCGATTTGATCTGCGGTAAAGGATAATGGGGTGTCGCTCTGCCGTGTTTGGTCTCGACAAAGTCGTTGACCATACCCGATTCCAACGGCCCCGGTCTGTAGAGGGCGACCAAGGCTATCAAATCACTGAACTGGGTCGGCGCCATCTTGACAAGCAGCTCCCTCATGCCGGAACTTTCCAGTTGGAAAACCCCCAAAGCATCCCCGGCGCAGAGCAGATCGTAGGTCTTGGAGTCGTCCATGGGGATAGCGTTGATATCAAGATCGATTCCCACATCGGCTTTGACATGTTTCAGTGCTTTATCGATGACGGTGAGCGTCTTTAAACCGAGAAAGTCGAACTTGATCAGTCCGGTCATCTCGGTGTGTTTCATATCGTATTGTGTCAGCGTTTCATCGTTTGATCCCTTGCAGGTTGGGAGATAGTCCACCATCGGCCCTGGAGAGACAACCACGCCTGCCGCATGGGTGGAGGTGTGCCTGGCAAGGCCTTCAAGGGTCTGGGAGACACTCAGCAGCTCTTCGATTTTCGGGTCTCTGTCGGCTGCTTCCTGGAGACGAGGCTCCTCTTTCATAGCCTTTTTGATTGTCATCTTCAGCTGGTCGGGGACAAGCTTGGCTATTTTGTCGACCTCGCCGAAGGGAATGTCCATGGCTCGTCCCACATCGCGGATAACGCCGCGGGCCTTCATGGAGCCATAGGTGACGATTTGGGCGACGTGCGAAGCGCCGCCGTATTTTTCCCTAACATAATCGATGACTTCGGCCCGGCGATCCTGGCAGAAGTCGACGTCGAAGTCGGGCATGGATTTTCGCTCGATATTTAAAAATCTCTCAAAAATCAACCCATAGGGAATTGGATCGAGATTGGTGATTCGCATGCTGTAGGCGGCCAGGCTTCCTGCTCCCGAGCCGCGGCCCGGTCCCACGGGAATTCCTCTATCCTTGGCCCAGTTGATAAAGTCGGCGACAATCAGAAAGTAGCCGGGAAAGCCCATCTTATTGATAACGTCGATCTCCGTGTTTAAGCGTTCCGTGTAAATTTTTTCTTTCTCGGGAGTCAACGTACCGGCTTCCCGCATGGCCGCAAAACGTTCCTTCAGACCTTCGCGACACGCAGTGGTAAACATGGATTCCAGGGACTCTCCCTCAGGTACCGGAAAGCGGGGGAAATAATAGTTTCCGAATTCGATCTCCAGGTTGCAACGAGAGGCGATCTCAAGGGTCGTATCGAGGGCTTCCGGGCAGTACGAGAATCGCTGCTGCATGACTTCCGGCGGCTTGAAATAGAACTCATCGCTGGAAAAACTAAATCGTTTCGGGTCATTGATTGTTTTGCCCGTCTGAATGCAGAGCAGGATCTCGTGGGCATGGGCTTCTTGCTTGTTGAGATAGTGACAGTCGTTGGTTGCCACCAGCTTGATTCCCATCTCCTTGCCCAGTTTGATCAATCCGTCGTTGACGGTTGTCTGCTCCGGGATGTTGTTTTCCTGCAGTTCGAAATAGAGTCTGTCGCCGAAGATGGCCTGCATTTCTTCGGCCTTGCGCTTTGCCCTGTCCATATCCTTTTGCAAAATGAGCCAGGGAATCTGACCGTGCAGACAGGCGGTCATGGCAATCAGCCCCTCGCTGTGTTCGGCTAGTACCTCCATGTCGATCCGGGGTTTGTAGTAAAATCCTTCGAATTGGGCTATGGATGCCAGTTTCATCAGATTTTTGTAGCCTTCATGATTCATGGCAAGCAGGACGATGTGAAAGGCATTTGTTCCCGAAACAATCTTTTTTTCAGTCCTATTTTCCGGGGCAATATAAAATTCACAGCCGACGATCGGTTTTATATGGGCTTTTTTGGCCTTAACATAAAACTCCAGCGCTCCATACATTGCTCCATGATCGGTTATGGCAACGCTGTCCATACCGTACTCCTTGCATTTTTCCAGCAGGTCGGAGATACGGATGGCGCCATCCAGAAGACTGTATTGAGAATGGACATGCAGGTGGACGAATCCGGCACTCATTGGATATCCTTTAGTATTTCTTTTTGATTGTTCAATGTAATTCGAAATGTTGGGGGTTCTTCTGAAGGTTGGCTCAGACAAGCTGTAACACGTGTGAAGGTGTACTGCCAAAGCATAATTAATACCACGGCAGAACCTATTTTGCACTTGCAAATGGTTTTAAGGATATCTTGAAAATCAGCAGAAGATATTGCGGACCCTGCTCAACATTTGCATGTCCTTGTGCAGGAGATCTTGACCGCACGAAAATATCGGTAATCCGTCGTTGCGCTCTTGCGGCGTGAAAAATCAATAACCTGCCGGAGGCTGTGATTGGGTCTTACCGTGGCCAAAAAAGACTGTAACTCAGAAACTTCAAAAAAGAGGAGGAAGATGGCGCGTCATGCATCCTCTGCACGCCTTAAGAAAAAAGCACCACGCAATATGTTGATTTTGCGTAGTGCTTTTAATTTATGGCGGAGAGGGTGAGATTCGAACTCACGGTACTTGCGTACACACGCGTTCCAGGCGTGCACCTTAAGCCACTCGGTCACCTCTCCGTTCGTTGGGATATCAATGGCAAATTGTGTGCTAGTATGTAAACTGTGGAGTCGATTTTCGCAATCAAAAAGTAGGATAAGAAGGGAAAAAAGGGGATATCTTCTTGATTCGATAGAGCTCGGTTCTAAAAAGTATACGAATAAATGATTAAACTGGTATTTAACCTGACGCCGCCTGAACTGATGAAATACGGGCTAAATCCTGCCCATTACCCACAATTTTTATAAACATCAATGGTTCATCCGACGCAATGTACGCATCTAAAACGCGGGAGG
>JBJKQT010000255.1:0-6567 GCA_046705065.1 Desulfocapsaceae bacterium | reverse complement strand
GCAAGGGAGACGGGAAACAATGTGGGAAAACCTGGAAGTAACTGTAACGAAAGCGGAAAAGGACAAATTGAAGTCTAAGCCGCCTCAGGATAATCTCGGTTTTGGGATTTACTTTTCCGATCATATGTTTTTGATGAAATGGGACAAGGAAAAAGGTTGGCATGATGCGGAGATTTGTCCCTATCATAATTTTCAGGTCGATCCGGCGGCCATGGTATTTCATTACGGTCAGGCGATTTTTGAAGGGTTAAAGGCCTATAAAAGCAAAGATGGTCAGATCTACCTCTTCCGTCCTCAGGACAATCTCGAACGGATGGAAACTTCGGCCGTCAGAATGTGCATGCCCAGGTTGCCGAAAGAGAAAATTCTGAAGGCATTGAAGGCCCTTGTCTATCTTGAACGTGACTGGATTCCCACCGGCGACGGCGAAACCCTCTATATTCGGCCGACCATGATTGCAATGGAGCCCACCTTGGGGGTGAAGCCTTCGTCGCTGTATTATTTCTATATCATCACCGGACCCGTCGGCGCTTACTATCCGGAGGGTTTCAACCCAACCAAAATATATATAACGGACAAATACGTCAGGGCGGTCGAAGGCGGTGTCGGCAATGTGAAGACGGCAGGCAACTATGCCGCCTCTCTGCTTGCCTCTCAGGAAGCCAAAAAAGAAGGTTATACGCAGGTTTTGTGGCTTGATGCCTGCGAACGGAAATACATCGAGGAGGTGGGAACCAGCAACATCTTCTTCAAGATAAACGAGAAGGTCATCACACCTCCTCTCCATGGATCGATTCTGCCGGGGATCACCAGAGACTCCGTCATCAAACTGTTGGGCCATTGGGGCTGCGAGGTGGAAGAGCGGAAAATTACCATCGACGAGGTGGTGGCGGCAAGCAACGACGGCAGCCTGCAAGAGGTCTTCGGAACCGGGACGGCGGCTGTTATCTCGCCTGTTGGCGAGCTTTCGTATAAGGGAACGGAATACATTATCAACAACGGAGAAACCGGGGAGCTTTCGCATAGGCTCTTTGAAGAGTTGACGAAGATCCAGACCGGTGAAAAGGAAGACCCCTTCAATTGGCGGGTCAGCATCGGTTGAAAAAGGTGCTCGCAGCTGTTTCTTAATAATTTTTTTATTTTCAATATATTGTTTTGTCTGAAGGGTGAGGTGCAATTTTTTTGACCCTCACCCCTTGATTTTTGCAAAACCAACCCTATATTCTGCCGTGTTTAAAGGTAGCCCACAATGTCGGGTGCTTACTCAACAGAGGGCCACTTACATCCAACCTGGGTGGTCATCTAATTTTTTATTCGATAAATACATATGTTCAGAGGAGGAAGTAATGAAAATTCGTCCATTAAATGATCGTCTTCTTGTCAAAAGACTCAAGGAAGAGGAAAAAACTGCAGGTGGGATCATCATTCCTGACAGTGCCAAGGAGAAGCCGGCAGAGGGCGAGGTTATGGCAGTTGGTCCCGGCAAATCCAACGAAAAAGGCGAACGCGTTGCAATGCAGGTTAAAGCAGGCGACCGTGTTCTCTTTTCTAAATATAGCGGTACGGATGTGAAGATCGACGGTGAGGATTATCTCATCATGCGTGAGGATGACGTTCTCGGAATCATTGAATAAGCGAATCATTGAACAAGAAACGTGTAAAGATTTCCGCTTGCCCGGCGCGGGTGAGATTGACATAAGGAGAATAAGATAATGGCTGGAAAAGATATTAAATATGGAGTAAAGGCCCGCGAGGCCATCCTTACCGGCGTAAATACTCTTGCTGACGCGGTAAAGGCTACTCTTGGTCCAAAAGGACGCAATGTACTGATCGAAAAATCCTTCGGCGCTCCCACCATCACCAAAGATGGCGTTACGGTTGCCAAGGAAATTGAATTGAAAGATAAATTCGAGAATATGGGCGCTCAGATGGTCCGCGAGGTCGCCTCCAAGACCTCCGACGTAGCCGGTGACGGTACCACAACAGCTACCGTTCTTGCCCAGGCCATCTATACCGAGGGAGCCAAGTTGGTTGCCGCAGGCGGCAATCCGATGGAAATTAAACGCGGTATCGATAAAGGCGTGGAAAGCGTAGTTGCAGAACTTGCAAAAATCGCTACTCCGACCAAAGAGCAGAAAGAAATCGCTCAGGTTGGTACCATTTCCGCCAACAGTGATGAGACAATCGGCAACATTATCGCCGAGGCCATGGACAAGGTCGGTAAAGAAGGTGTTATCACCGTCGAGGAAGCAAAATCAATGGATACCACCCTCGAGGTTGTTGAAGGTATGCAGTTCGACCGTGGTTACCTCTCCCCCTATTTCGTTACCGATCCGGACCGGATGGAAGTCAGTCTGGATGACCCTTACCTGCTTCTCGTTGAGAAGAAAGTTTCCAGCATGAAAGATCTGCTTCCCGTTCTTGAGCAGGTAGCCAAAATGGGCAAGGGCCTGTTCATTATTGCAGAGGATGTCGACGGTGAGGCTTTGGCAACCTTGGTTGTCAATAAGCTGCGTGGAACGCTCACCGTTGCAGCTGTCAAAGCACCTGGTTTCGGTGACCGCAGGAAAGCCATGCTTGAGGATATCGCCGTATTGACCGGCGGTCAGGTTATCACCGAAGATCTCGGCATCAAACTTGAAAACGTCACCTTGAATGATCTCGGCACCGCCAAGAGAATCGTTGTCGACAAGGATAACACCACCATCGTAGATGGCGCCGGCAGCAAAGAGAAATTGGCCGCACGTGTAAAACAGATTCGCAACCAGATTGAAGACACCACCTCGGATTACGATCGTGAGAAACTTCAGGAACGTCTTGCCAAGTTGATCGGCGGTGTTGCCGTCATCAATGTTGGAGCGGCAACCGAGGTTGAGATGAAAGAGAAGAAGGCTCGCGTTGAGGATGCTCTGAATGCGACCCGTGCAGCGGTTGAAGAAGGTGTCGTTCCCGGCGGTGGCGTTGCCTATATTCGCTGCCTGGATGTTCTGCAGAAGCTTAATCTTCCCGGTGAGCAGAATCTGGGCAAGAATATCCTGCTGCGTGCCCTCGAAGAGCCGATTCGTCAGATCGCCAACAATGCCGGACGCGAGGGTTCCGTGATCGTCGAGCATGTCAAGGGTCTGAAAGGTGCCAACGGCTTCAATGCCGCAACCGAGCAGTATGAAGACCTCATCGAAGCCGGCGTCATCGATCCGGCCAAGGTTACCCGTACAGCACTGCAGAATGCAGCCTCCGTTTCCGGCATGCTGTTGACCACGGAGTGTGTCATCGCCGAGCATCCTGAGGAGGCTCCGGCTGGTGGTGCAATGCCTCCGATGGGCGGCATGGGCGGCATGGGTGGAATGGGCGGAATGATGTAATCCGCTCCGTTTCCCGATAAAGTCGAAACGGATCATGTGATCATGAAAAAGGCCTCGATTTCGGGGCCTTTTTCGTTTGTTTTTCAAGGAAGTTCAGCCTCTAAAAAAAGATTGACAGTCAAAGTGGAATGAGGTATTTATCCTGTCTTTGATTCTTGGCGATGTAGCTCAGATGGTTAGAGCATGCGGCTCATATCCGCAGTGTCCGGGGTTCAATTCCCTGCATCGCCACCAGCGCACAACTAGTCTTAATTAAAGGCTATTTATATAGATGCCCGTCGCGTGAATTCGTGACGGGCTTTCGTTTTTTCTGGAGTTTGTAGGCAAAAAAGGGAAATCTGGTTTATCTTGGAAATTAAAAAACCCGATCAGCATGAAGCCAACCGGGTTTTCAAGTACAGTATAATTAGGTTCGTTATGAATTAGTATCTAACGTACTTTTGAGAATTGCTTGAAGAATGTAATGACGGCAATTCTTTTACTTTGTCCCTCAACTGAGATACAAATTTATTTATTTCTTTAATTCTGTTGTCCGATTCTTCGCATAACGCGATTCGTTTACACTTCCACCTTTCATCCTCATCCTGTGTTTTCTGAGAATTTTCGGGTATCATTTTTCCTTCTCCTTGTGGTCTTCTTTCTCCTGATTTTTTCGAAGTTCGATTGTAATCGCCTGGGATGCTATAAGCTCATTCAAAGAAACGCCTATACTCTCATTATCTTCTGGCTTGCGTAATCTTTTTTCTGTCTTCTTTGCGAATTTTGGGGAAAATGCTATTGTATTCTTATCTGTATAGCACATTTTTCCCTCTGAATCTTTCCTTTTTTCATCCATGTCAAATATATCATGGAATCTCCTTGGCGCAATTCCTTGATATGGAACGAACGCAATCTTACCGTCACACGTATTGTCAGTCTGAGGATTTAATGTAATAGCATCTGAATGTAATTCTTCTCCAAGGCTTTTAGGATAGGGTTCGATATATACTGCTCTTCTGATTCCAGCACAAATAAGGTGTTTTGTGCAATTATGACAAGGTTGCGTTGTAACATATATTGTAGCACCAATTGTTGATCCACTCAAATTTCTACAGACACTCATTAATGCATCCATTTCTGCATGTACAGCTCTGCAATATTCGGTTGCATCCTTAAATTCTGATCTTTTGATAACATCTAGAATATTGTTTCTTATCTCATCTATATCTTTAACGCCGGGTTGTTTTTTTATATTCTCAAAAATATTTTCTGCGAGTTTGAAAAATCGTTCTTCTTTATTTGTATCATTAATGCACCGTCGATCACCCACATTCAAGCATCTATGATCATTGATGTCCTCAACAGAATAAAGACCACCTTTTGATCTTGGTACGTCATTATGACCTACGGCTAAGATATTACCTTCAGAAGTAAAAATTGCTGCTCCTACCTGTCTGCTCAGACAAGCAGAATTATTTGCGCTTGAAAACGCGAGATGCATACATCTCTCATCGTTTTTTGGTTGACTGATACCATAACCGAACAATAGACAAGTCAATCGGTAGGCTGAATCACGCAGATTTTCTCTAGTGGAATTGTTTACGAAATAATAATCGGCATGTGCAGCAAGCTTTTTTACCTGTTGGCCATATCCATTCACTTCAGGATGGATTAATTTTTCATCACTATCAATAGCGTCAAGTTTCTGGAAATCTGCCTTTTTGTTTTCGTCCCACGATTTGTAATTCCGCATCCTTTGCCATCTGATTTCAGTATTTGCATTTACAAAGCAAAAGAAGAATTCATCTTTATAAATTTTACGAAGTGCTTTCAGATCTGAATAATTTTTTAGACTATCAACTACAAAAACAAGTGTCCCCACTCCCTCAATATTTGAATGACTTTCGAAATCTTCACCTCTTGTTTTAATCTCATGGGCTATTATTTTCCCAATAATTTCCTTTTCAATTGAACTTCTTAGTTTTGTTCCTGCCACCTGCAATCTATCACGCCTATCTGTATCATCCCCCTTACCAGTCTTTCCTTTATGTTCAACAACTTGCCTATTTTTCCCCCAGAATCTGTCTGTCCAAAAATCGATTAATCGTGATACGGAAATTTTCTCAGCCTTACAGCCTGGCCAATCATTTAGAATTCTGACTAATTCTTCAGCGAGTGAACTGCAACCTGATCCATATGGACCAGAAAGTCCAATTACCAAATTATAAATTTTGTGAGAAGCCTCTTTTGAGGGATTCTGTTTTTCGGTTGTTTGAGACTCAACACTGGACGGTTCTGATTTTTTTTGCATCGGATGCTCTCGATTTCAGTTAAATTCCATAAAGTTATTTCTAAATATCAGTGGAAAAATTTAACAACTATTGGAAATTTTAAAAATTCTAGCTGGCGGAATCACACGCCTCTTTGCGCTCCTTACACGACAGTCCAGATTGCATCTAGTATCCATTTGTTGCTTGATGTTGAAATAAAAAGAAAACACAAGAACCGAATAATGATCTAAACAAAATGAGACAGTACCTGCATAGGGATCCATCCTATGAGATTCTTTTTAAGGATGTGTTACCCGTCTTACTACATCCAATAGGCAGATAGGTCAATTATTTTTCGTGACTGTGCATAAATCAAAAAGTTGATTGCACTAGAAGGAGCCTTATCCTCCATTCCATTGAGAAGAAAAAACTTTTACAAAAGTCAACTAACAAGTTAGTTGTCAGAACTTTATATCACCCTATTGATGGAGATACAAAGGAAGATGAAATCATAATTATATCGTTGTTGAGATCTTTCAAGGTCCATATAATTCCAGAATAGCGATATTCTTAAAACCCACTCTCGGATGCTACCCCAACAAACAAGTAGGTCAATCGGTTTTCGTGAATAGGTCTGATTCGACAACCGAGCGTGTGGGCCAAAATTTTATTCTGCAATAATTCAGTAAAATGAACTAGAGTCTCCTGAAAATCGTATAAAGCGCACATTTTAAGCTCAATAATTGATTATTTTTGCACGGTTTAATTGAAAAATCGTGCTTTTTTCTTGTCTTTTTAGAGTGTACGTAATATGTATATACGTACACTCTAATGAGGGTTTTATTCATGGCTAAACCAATAACAGGAAAAACTCACGTCGGCGAGCGGCGTGAGAATCGTCGGAATGGCGATATTTACGTCTATGAACGGATTACGGCCTACGACGAAAAGACCAG
>JBJKQT010000254.1:0-7127 GCA_046705065.1 Desulfocapsaceae bacterium | reverse complement strand
TCTCTAATCGGCACAGATCATATTCCGGTCGGCGGGCGGATACTTTTCGCTCGCTGCCAATGGGGAGGACTTGAACTCTCATAACAATTTATGGGAATGTATAGCAACATCGTACGAAGGCTATGGGTCCAGCTCTTTGGTCGTCCAAGATGCCCCAACCGGCAACTGCATCGTAATGTTCGATGAAAGCGTCTTAGTCGTCGGCTGAACCAATTGCTATAAAGGTAAATTGTCTATCCATGTGATCCGTATTGCCTCCGGTTAAGATCTTCACCATTGCGTTATCAATGTAAATGATTACGGCATTGTCGGTCAGATAGCCACCCCCATAATCCTGTTCTCCGGTATAAACTTGCGTTGCAGTGACTGCCGGCGTGTCGGAGAATTTAGGAGAGAAGGTCACAGTGTAGACCCCCGTGGCTTCGTGGTCGATGCTGTAAATGCCGGATCCGGCTATTTGGCTCCCATCGGCATCGATATACCCGTAGATTATTTGTTGGCTCATTTTTCATTCTCCTTTTTTTAGAATCCGCGATACGAATTTGATCGAGACCCGTTAACTGACGTTGACGGTTGCCAAAATCACAACTTCGAGACAATCTGCATGCATCATGTTTCATCTAATGGGCTTCATTGCAAAATGTCTGCCAAAAAGTTGATAATGTAACTATTTGAAAAATATGGTTAATTTGTTGCTGATGATACTCTTGGTAAAAATAGCGTCACATTTTCATGACTGCTTGAAGAGATGCATGGGAAAGTGGCCCTTTAGCCGTCACTCGGAGGTGACGTAAGCATCATTTTTCGACGACGCTATTTGGCGACCGGAACTGTTTGGGTTGGAGCTCGTGCTTTTTAATAAGGTTCCAAAGTGCGGTGCGCCCTTTTCCGGAGCCGGTTGCAGCTTTGGCAACATCACCTTTAAATTCTTTTAATAGTTGAACCAGATAGCCTTTTTCGAATGTGCTGACCGCCTTTTCTTTGGCGCTTTTGAAGGATTCGAGTTTGGTCGTTAGGTGAGAGGGGCGTTGCGGAATAGTTTCGATTTTCAGATCAGAGGACTTGGATATGATGATCAGATTCTGAATCATGTTTTCAAGTTCACGCACATTGCCTTTCCACGGATAGGCGAGGAACGTCTTCATTGATTCAGCCGACACATGAACGTCCAATCTTTTGAATTCACGAGAATACTTTTTTACAAATTGATTCACCAATAATGGAATGTCTTCCCTGCGGTCCTGTAGCGGGGGAATATGAAAATAGACAACATTCAGGCGGTAATAAAGATCTTCCCGGAATGTATTGTCTTCAACGAGTTTTGGTAAGGATTCATTGGTTGCCGCAATGATGCGTATATTCGCTTTGCGGTTCCTTGTCGCACCAAGCGGCTTATATTCGCTGTTCTCTATGAGACGAAGCAACTTGACCTGGTTGCTTTGGCTGATGGTACTGATTTCATCGAGAAAAAGCGTCCCCCCATTCGCTTCGCTCACCAAGCCGCTATGCGGTTTTGCCGCATCCGTATAGGCTCCCTTGACATGCCCGAACAGTTCGTTTTCAAACAAGTGGTCCGGAACGGCACCACAGTTAACCGGTATGAAAGGCTTGTCGGCGCGCGGACCGAGGTAGTGGAGTGCCCGTGCCACCAACTCCTTTCCCGTGCCGCTTTCTCCTGAAATTAGGACAGTGGCGTCGAAGTGGGAAACGTGCATAATCTTGCGCCGAATGTCACAAATGGCTTTGCTTTTTCCGACAATCTGACGATAGCCGCATTTCTCCTTGAGTGCGGTCATGGCCAGTTCCCGCTCCCTTTCGGAAATGAATCCACTACTCCAGCTTGCTTCATTTTCGCTATAGGCCATTGTAATTTACCAAGACTTCCGTTTGAGAATTCGCCTAAGTGCAAACCCGTAATTGAGCAAGATTCATACGGATTACGACCGACTCCTCCATATATGAGAGGGTGTAGAACCGAATTCCAAAGCTAACGAGAGATGCTTATCTATGTGCGTAAGACTACGCTCATATTCAGTGGCAGAACTGTACTAAAATAGCTAGTAAAAATTATAGTGATCAAAAGAGTGTCTGTCAAAGAGGAAAACATAGGCTAGGAAAATACATGGCTTCCTCCGCTTGGAATTTTTGGGTATTGAAAACCTGACGGACGATTCACCTTTTATATGCACTGTGCCACAGCAAGGCCATGTTGTCATATTGGTTTTTGGAGTCGGAACGGGTTTTGCATAGGATTACGTCACTAAGATCTGTGTTTCGTGCCCGGGCGTTAAAGGAAAGCCTTTCCTCTTTATTCGGCCAGGCAACAACTTCTGAGAATTTTGAACCGAAAAATGAACTGTGCAATTGAGCGCCAAGGAAAAATCTGGAGAATTAGACATGAGAATAAATTTATTGAAGATCGTTCTGATCATTCTGATTGCCGCTTGGCCTATTTCCGATCTTTTGGCAGAAGAGAACGGCACCGACGTCACTACGCTTCTGGTCGCCCAGAACATTGAAATGAATCTGGCCAATATTAAGGGCAGTGTCAAAGCCCTGGGTGACGCCTATGTGCGTACGTATGAGCATACTCGCGTAATGCAAGGGCAGAATAAATGGCAATTGGTAAGTAACAAACAAACCGTCATGTTCCGTCCCTCTGCAGGCGGTTCCGAGCCAAAATATCAGGCTCCCCAGCCCAGCTACTTATACTATCACGGCAAAGAGCTGACGCCGAATGTATGGCGTGAGCTCGAGGTATTTACCAAGATGGCATCGATGTTTCGGTTGTCCTTCGATACGTTCAATGATTCCTGGGTGTACCTGACCACAAAAGATGGGGCTTTTTTAGTCTATCCCTATCTGCCTTTGAATGAAGCCGTCAATAATTACCCGCCGACAGAGCAAATTTTCTATACTTCGGCAGACTTTACCAACCGCACTTTTGGATGGACCCCTCCTTATCTCGATCTTGCCGGAGCGGGAATGATGGTCACGGTCTCTTATCCAATATATCAAAAGGACGAACTGCTTGGCGTCATATCCCGGGATATCACCTTGACCCAACTGGCAAAAAAGGTCCTTGGTCCCGTTATTGCCTCCAACGGCCGATTTATCTGCCTGGTTATCGATAAAAACGGGATGGCCATCGCCAACAGTCAGGCAGCGGGCATGAAGGAAATCAATACGGTGAACAATGCGGCGAAAACCGCCGCATTGTACTATCTCGCCGAAAAATCCCTGGATAAGGCTACAAATGACAAGGCCCGGACCTCCTCTTTTGATTTGTACAACCAAGCGGGACAACTGACTCTTGAGGCAGCCAAATCGGACCCACAGCAAACCATATGGCATTTTCAATTCGCCGACGACAACCGCAAGGTCAAGGCTAGTGCCGCCAAAATCAAAACTACTGGATGGTTTGTCATCATTCTGCATTCGATTGATTAGCCGGTTGGTTTGTTCCATTGCCTTGCAAAATCAATGCTGATATTTGCAGGAGCCTGTGCGGCATGGCTCACAAATTGAAAAAAGATTCATGGAGATAGCGTATTAGCCTTAAGAGGCTTGCCATAATGGGAGATATTGGGATAAAACAAAAAATAGACTGGAAAATCACGCATAAATGAACAAAGTAAAATGAACCGGGACTAAGGGGGATTTTTTTTGCCTCTATGATCCTGTTGGCAAAGTACTCGAGAAAGCGGAGCATGACCGCCCTAGACCGACGAAACAAAGGATAAGCCGTTGATGGCAGCCATGGGAAGACAACGAGGGGAAATTGTCAATATTCCGGATTTTTGGCTCCGTCTGGGCAATTCTCAAACGAGACTTCTTGCCCTTGACTACGACGGGACGCTCGCACCTTTTCACCTGGAGCCCATGAAAGCTTTTCCCCTCCCCGGAACACAAGAGCTCCTGGCGGCCATTAACGAGACGGGAGCTACTCGTCTGGCCATCATTTCCGGGCGTCCGCTGCAGGAGCTTGCGACGCTCCTGGGCGATCTGGAAATCACCATGATCGGCAGTCATGGTTTTGAGACCAGGGGAACAGATGGTGAAATCATCGTAGAAAATCCAAGTCCCATTCAGCTGGAAGGGCTTGAGAAAGCCTCGGAAATGGCAAGACGGATGGGGGCGGGGCACAAACTGGAAATCAAGGTCGCCAGCGTTGCGTTTCACACTCGCGGGATGGACCCCGACTTGGCGTCTCATCGGGAACGGCAATTGATCAATGAATGGTCAGCCCTGACTTCTCCCTATGCTCTCGAGTGCCGCAGGTTCAATGGTGGAGTGGAAATCAGATCCTTAGGCGTCAACAAGGGAGATTCCATTCTTGCCCTTGTGGGAGAACAACCTTGTGGAAGTTTCAACGTCTACCTGGGAGATGACGAAACCGATGAGGACGCGTTTCGCAAATTGTCGGAAGGGAGTGTCGGCTACGGCATTAAAGTGGGAGATCCGTCTGTCCCTTCGGCTGCGGCAGGTTTTTTAACCGATTGTGAAGGCGTAAGATCTTTTCTGGAAACATGGCTTGAGATCACTTCCGGAAAATCGATTTAAGGAGGAGCATGGAAACACAAAGGCTTGCCGTTATTTCCAACCGTCTTCCCGTCGTCGCTCATCGGAACAGCGACGGGCAGTGGATTATCAAGCCGGGATCGGGAGGTCTCGTCACCGCGTTGGGCCCGGTTCTGCGCAACCGCGGCGGAATTTGGATAGGATGGCTGGGGACACCAATGGAAGAAGTCGAAAACCATTCTCAATTGGATGACCTCCTCACAAAAGGAGCGGCCGATACAGGATATACCTTAAGCCCCGTGAACTTGAGCAAAGAAGAGGTCCGGAATTTCTATTACGGCTTTTCAAACGAAATTCTTTGGCCTCTTTTCCATGATTTTCCGACGCGGTGCAATTTCGATCCCGGCTACTGGGAATTTTATGTGAAGGTCAACAAAAAATACGCTCAGGCCGTTTTGGATTACACTGACCAAGAAGACTATGTATGGGTGCATGACTACCAGCTCATTCTGGTGGCCGAAGAGCTGAAAAGATTGGGTGGAGAGCGTCAAACGGGCTTCTTCCTTCATATTCCCTTTCCGCCCCTTGATGTCTTTTTGAGGCTCCCCTGGCGTTTCCAGATCCTCAAGGCTTTGCTGCAATATGACCTCGTTGGGTTTCAAACCATCCGGGACCGCAGAAATTTCATGGGATGTGTCCGGGCGCTCACTCCTGGCGTGAAAGTATACGGCCGCGGGCAGGTTTGCAAGCTCGCCACCCCGCATCGGGTAACCCTCGTGGGTGCTTTTCCCATCAGCATCGATTCCAAAGAATTCGCCGGACGTGCTTCAAGCGAGGAAGTTGCCTCCCTTGCTTGGATTATTCATGCGAACCTTCCCAAACGACATCTCATTTTCGGGGTCGACCGTCTTGACTACACCAAAGGCATTCCCGACAGGCTTCGTGCCTACGCCAGAGCCCTCGAACTATACCCGGAGATGAGAAGAAACACTACCTTGATACAGGTCGTTGTGCCAAGTCGAGAGTCCATCCGTGAATATGAACTTCTCAAGCAGGAAATCGATCGACTCGTGGGTGAAATCAATGGGCATTACACCGAAGTGGGATGGATACCGATTTCGTATAATTTCCGATCTTTGACCAAAGAAGAGCTTCTGGCATACTATCGGACCAGCGAGATAGCTCTCATCACGCCGTTAAAAGACGGGATGAACCTGGTGGCCAAGGAGTATTGTGCCTGCAACATTGAAGAAAGCGGTGTCCTGATTTTGAGCGAGTTTGCAGGTGCGGCGACGCAATTACAACACGGAGCCATTTTGGTGAACCCTTATGATGTGGAAGGGGTGGCCCATGCGATGTATAAAGCGTTCTCCATGGCGCCGGACGAGAGACAGGCGAGGATGAAAAGTCTTCGGCGATCCATTGACAGGCATGACATTTTCCATTGGGTCAATTCATTTCTGCGTGCAGGCATTGCAAAAGACCTCTCGAGTTTTCCTCATATGGGATTTTTTGTGCCCACTCCCTAGGACTGGTTTCCTGGAGCATTGTGTCTTCGCGCTATGCCGAAAGATACCGGTCGTGCGTTACTGCCGGTTTGGCTGAGATCCAAGGGAAGGATTGGGGTGGAATTGACAAACAGCTCTTTGTGGTAAGCATATAATTTATGAAAATAACACATGTAATAAGTTTTTTGGTGATATTTGCCATGGTAGTGTTCCCGGTCTTCGCTGAGTCAAAAATTTACAGGTACACGGATAAAAACGGCGGGCTTCATTTTACGGATAATCCCGTGGAGGTACCTGCCGACCAGTTGCCGAAGATGGACAATGAAAGAAAAAAGCCGGTATCGCCAGAGGAGGTAAGGCATTATCTCCGGGAGGGGGGCGTTGCCTATCTCATGAAGCATTATCAGCGGGCGATCCAATTGTATAGCAAAATTCTGGAATTTGAAAAAAAGCAACAGACGTTGACTAAAAATGATTGGAGAATGACCGTCGAGAATTTGGGGATGAGTTATAACGCAATCGGAGATAACGAGAAGGCTAGGGAGATATTCGAATACGGGTTGTCGAAAGATAATGAATATCCCATGTTTTACTATAACCTGGCCGGCGCATATGCGAGAATGGATGATTTGGAAAACAGCATCGAAAATCTGAAACTGGCGTTTAAATACAGAGCGAATATGATGCCTGGAGAGCAATTTCCCAATCCGGCGTATGATAATTCTTTTTCCCGTTTCAAGAATAACTATAAGTTTGAAAAAATATTAAAAGAATTATGGCGGTAATCTGGACGTGATTCCGGATTGACGCTTTATCCGCCGGTAAAACATCCTGGGATAATGTGGAATAATTGAAATCGAAACAATCGAATCTGCAAGAATGAAAAGCATTGATGATCGTGAAATTGTAGAAATTATTACTAAAGTATCATCGATGACCATGACCAATAATACGGCAAACGTCCCAGAGCCGGAGATTGATTTCCCCCAGCCTCAATCGTTGGAGCGGCAACCTTATTAAATTTTTTCTCATTTAGAGGAGAGAACGATGAACATCGGCAGCCTTTTACCCCACCATGCGAGATATCGTCCTGATCAT
>JBJKQT010000253.1:0-8765 GCA_046705065.1 Desulfocapsaceae bacterium | reverse complement strand
GCGGAAATATTGTCCATCAAAACCTTTCCTTCCTGGTCTTTTAAGACAGAGTCATTGGAATTCCCGGGACCTTTCACCTTCAATATTTTTATTGAAACTTGCACATAATGTTTCAAGCGCGAAAAATATTCTTCTATTCCCCTGGATAAAAAGGAATCTTTGGTTTTCCCAAGAAATAACAACTCAAGCTGCATAACGACCTAAATTTTTTGTAATCACATAAACTCTCATGGAAATTTTTTTCCGATAGGATTTTCATGGAAATATTGTCTGGAGTTGTCTGTGTATTTTTGAGAGATCCCTCTACTTATCTATTTTTTTCAGGAACAAACAAAATTGATCATAAGAGATATCCCGGGAAAGACCAGGGCATGATTCTCTTATTATTTCAAGATTCGACGGATCTTTGAGTATCGATGGATGCAACGGCCACTGGGCACATCTCCAAGGCCTGCCTCGATGGATGCTGCACCCGTCTTTGTAGAAGATGCAGTGACCATCCACAATTTTCATCTGAACTTGATTGTCCTTTACTCTCCAGTACTTTTGACTTGCCTCCTCCTCGGAAAGGCCTAAACAAGCCGCCATTCTTTTCCTATCATCCTTGTTCAAGGATACCGTGGTCTGTCCATGGCAGCAAAAGCCGCATCGTTTGCATTGAAAAACGCTTTTCAGGTGTACCATTTTTCCGTACGTAAAAAATTATAAAAATGTTCTTTCCCCGAGCTTGCACTGTACATCGCCTTTTGGGAATTGGTAACAAAAAAAAAGCACGACTCCACGAGAGAGTCATGCATTGGGAAATCGTCTCCGGTCAAATCTTTCAGGCGTTGCCCACACTATCTCCAAAAACGGAGATGTCGATACCATATAACATGGCTGCAGTTCGCCATTTGTCTTCGTCAGGCACATCAAAAATTACGTGATCTTCGGCAGGTACCATCAGCCAGCCGTCTTCAACGAGTTCCCGCTCGAGCTGCCCCGGACCCCATCCCGCATATCCGAGGATAAACAAATACCTTTCCGGCCCTCTCATTCGGGCTATGTCTTCCAACACTCTGGTTTCCCGGGATAAAGATATGGTGGGGCTGATATCCAGCTGATATTCACTGCGATAATCGGATTTATAGAGGATGAATGCCGACTCCAATTCGACAGGTCCACCAATATACACGGGAGGAAGAGAGATGTCGGGGACCGGCAACCCGGCCCCCTGGAGAATCTCGGCCAGAGAAAAGAGAGGGTTTGGTTTATTGATGGCCACCCCCATGGCTCCTTCGTGGCTATGAGCACAGATATAGATCACCTGTTCTTCGAATCGGGGATCCGGCATCTTTGGAGTTGAAATCAAAAAAGACCCCGTAAGGTTGTCAATTATTGAAGGATTGTCCGTATTCATAGCAAAAAACCTGGGAGGAAGAGAGAAGAAAGGCTTTGTTTCAATGAAATCAATCTCCTTTTGTATAATCAGTGTATCAAATCTTCTTCTGTCAAGTCAAGAATTCGCGAAAGCTGCAGCGATGAAAATAGTTTCACTCTTTCAGGGTCTCTCGTTTCCCTTTTTGATAGGACAATATGCAATCGCCGATTGCCCATTGCTGAATGGATGATTATTAAATCAGTAGTTACAAGGAATTGTACCATCAATGATAAAATTTTATTTATTAGCCTTCCTCAAATATCAATGCGACCAGACGATATAATTAAAAAAATAATCAATTCTGAATACCACGACCCTTTTCAGGCCTTAGGTGTCCATTTTCCCGAACCGGATTTGGCAGTTATCCGTACTTTCCAGCCCCATGCCGAATCCGTTGACCTTCTCATGGGATCAGATACCTATACGATGAAAAAAATCTGCGAGGAAGGGATATTCGAACTCACGATACCTCGCTCTTCCTGCACCGACCCTGATTTTCGTCCTTACAATTACCGATTTCTCATCACCTATTTTGACGGAAACACGTATACCACTAATGATTATTATCGCTTTTTGCCGCAGTTGGGGAATGAGGATAAATACCTTTTTAATTCCGGCACAAATTATGAGCTTTATAATCATTTGGGAGCCCACGTGACCACGTGTGAGAATATTGAAGGAACCATTTTTCGGGTGTGGGCGCCTGCTGCAAAACGTGTTTCGGTTATAGGCAACTTTAACAGCTGGGACGGACGAATCCATCAGATGCGCCCATTGGATTCCACCGGCATATGGGAACTTTTCATACCGCATATCGGGCAGGGCGAACTCTATAAATATGAAATTAAAACCCAACTAGACGAAATCAAAATAAAGTCCGATCCTTTTCAATTTTACGGAGAACTCCGTCCCAAAACTGCATCCATGGTCCGCGACCTTAACCACTACGCATGGGGTGACGAGGCATGGCAGCAGGAAAAAAGAACAACCGCGCCCTACAATCGACCGCTTTCAATCTACGAAATGCACGCGGGTTCCTGGAAACGTGATCCAAGTGATCCCGATCGATTTCTGACCTTCAAGGAGTTGGCGGAATATCTCATTCCCCATGTGAAGAGCCTGGGTTTTACCCATATAGAATTAATGCCCGTCATGGAACATCCCCTTGATGAATCCTGGGGATATCAGGTAACAGCTCCTTTTAGTTTTACCAGTCGTTACGGCGTACCCGAAGATTTCATGTATTTTGTCGATCAGTGCCATCAAAACGATATCGGCATAATTCTGGATTGGGTGCCGGCCCATTTTCCCAAGGACGACTATAGTCTGGGGAGATTTGACGGTTCCGCTTTATACGAACATGAGGATCCTCGAAAGGGCACACACCCTGAATGGGGAACGCTTATTTACAATTACGGACGCAAAGAAGTCAGCAATTTTCTAATAGCCAACGCCCTTTTTTATCTGGATAAATACCACATTGACGGTCTGCGGGTCGATGCGGTCGCTTCCATGATCTACCTTGATTATTCAAGAAATCATGGTGAGTGGATTCCAAACTGTTACGGCGGCCATGAAAACCTGGAGGCCATAGAGTTCATCCGCCATATGAATGCCATCGTTTACCGTTATTTTCCGAATACCTTGATGATCGCGGAGGAATCCACAAGCTTTTACGGTGTTTCAAAACCTGCCGATGCCGGAGGTCTCGGTTTCGGGTTCAAATGGAATATGGGCTGGATGAACGATATATTAAGCTATTTTGCGAAAGATCCTCTTTTTCGAAAATATCATCACAATGTTCTGACTTTTTCAATCATGTACGCTTTTTCCGAAAACTTCATCCTGCCTCTTTCCCATGATGAAGTCGTACACGGCAAACGATCGCTCATCGACAAGATGCCGGGAGATCTTTGGCAAAAATTCGCCAATCTTCGTCTGCTTTTCTTAATCATGTGGATGCATCCGGGGAAGAAGCTTCTCTTCATGGGAGGTGAATTCGGTCAATGGTCGGAATGGTACTGCAAAACCAGTCTCGACTGGCACCTGCTCGAACAGGGTGATTATCATGTAAAACTGCAGCGCTTCGTAGCAGATCTGAATAATTTTTATCGTAACAATCCAGCACTTTGGGAGCAGGATTTCACATATGAGGGTTTTGAGTGGCTGGATCTCGAAGACCGCGACAACTCCATCATATCCTTTGTCCGCTTTGCCAAGGACAGGAGAAATCACCTTGTCTGTCTTTTTAATTTTACGCCCCAGACCCTTACTTCCTACAAACTGGGACTCCCCAGCGCATCGCGCTATCGAGAGATATTCAGCTCGGACGATTCCCTCTATGGCGGAACAGATAAAAGTGATAAAATAACCCACATATCAATTCCGGAACCCCATGCGCAGGCCAAATTCCATACCGCTGTAACGGTTCCTCCGCTGGCAGGGATTATTCTCCAACCATGCGGGTAAAAGGAGACAACCTCATTAGAATTATCGCAACTCTCACTGAATGGCGAAACCGTTTTCGAGTTGTTCAAAAATTAACCCCAACAGGAATCAAACCATGACCGTTCCGACACAAAAACCAGGAGATAAGATGAAAAAAGCAATTCAGGCTTTCTCCGAACTCCTGGAAAAACATCCCGAAAAAAGCAGACTGGCTCTCCTGCATGAAGTCGAGACAAAATTCGACCTTTCGCCAAGGGAGTGTGAATTTCTCAACGATCACTTCGACAAAGTTAAATAATGCAACCTTATCAACAGCTCGTCTCGACAATCGCTCTGACCATGGGCACAGCCTGGGCAAGCGGCATCAATCTCTATGCGACCATTGCGACGTTGGGTATTCTGGGAGTCACCGGGAATATCGTTTTGCCTGAGCATCTGCTGGTTCTTCAGGATCCATTGGTGATCGGAGCTGCGTGCCTGATGTATTTTGTAGAATTTTTCGCCGACAAAACACCAGGAGTTGATACAGGCTGGGACGCCATCCATTCATTTATCCGAATTCCGGCAGGTGTAATGCTTGCCGCAGGCTCAGTTGGCGACGTCACTCCTGCCGTGGCAATTGCCGCCGGTATTCTCGGAGGTGGTATTTCGGCAACCAGCCATGCCTTAAAAGCCGGATCGAGGGTCTTGATCAATACCTCCCCCGAGCCGTTCAGCAACTGGGCTGCTTCCATCACAGAGGATATTGCTGTTATCGCCGGACTGTACACCGCCCTGCACCATCCTCTACTTTTTCTCGGGCTTTTTACTCTTTTTATCCTCTTTGCGATCTGGGTCCTGCCGAAATTATGGAGAGGAATCAAAGCCGTCTTTTCAAAAATACTTAACTTTTTTCAAGGTCGGGGCGCCCCCGAAAAGCCGAAAGGCAACAACCGGCAGCAGTTGCCGCCTCAATAGGCTGGAAGCCCTACCCTGACTGTTGTACCCTTTCCGGCCGAACTTTCGAATTCAATGCTGCCGCCATGCTCTTCCATGATTTTAGCAGACAGGGCAAGACCAAGCCCGGTCCCATTATTTTTGGTGGTAAAATACGGATCGAACACTTTTGATGTATACTGCGGGTCAATACCGCAACCGGTATCAGTGATCGAGCAGATCACATACGCATTTTCCAGACAAGTCTTAATTCTGAGCAAACCTCCGTTCTCCATGGCCTGAATCGAATTCAAAAAGAGATTTAAAAAGACCTGATTGAGTTTATCCTGATCTGCCTCCACCTGCGGCAGATTGTCGGCGAATTCCGTCTCCATCTTGATGCCCATGGCTTCCGCATCCATCCGTATCAAGCTTATTGCCTTTTGCAAGACAGGGCCCAAAGATATTTTCATGGTTTGCAGCTTATGCGGCCTGGCGTAATCAAGCAGTTCCCCAATGCTTCTGTTGAGACGTTCAACTTCCTGAACCAGAGTATGGGCAGTCTCCTGGTCCGCACTGTTCTCTTTAAATTTTGACTTCAATAACACAGCAAGCCCTTTTATGGAGCTGAGAGGGTTCCTAAGCTCATGTGCCACGCCTGCCGCCATCTTACCGAGGGCCGCTAATTTTTCATTCCGGCGCAGCTCGTCTTCCAACTCTTTCACCTGCGTCAAATCTTGAATAAGCAACATTTTGCCTGCAAAGTGATCTTCGTAATCCACCACCGAGAGTCCGGCCAGTAGAAGGGAGCGTTTCCTGTTCGTGCCGTCTTTGAGGGTAATCTCTTTCTGTTGCACCATGTTTGTTTCTGATCGCGACTGCCCTCCTAAAAGCTCGGCAAGGGGAACGGGCAGAACTTCTTCCGGCTGTCGGCCCACAGCATCTGTCTCGGCAATGCCCACTATCTCAACCGCGGAGTGGTTGCAGATACGTATAATTCCAAGACTATCGGTCGCGATAAGCCCCACCGGCAAGGAGGATATAAGCATATCCGTAAAAGCGCGTATCCTTTGCAAACGGCTCTGGGAACCTTTAAGGCCCTGCAAGGTCAGCAAAGAAAGCCATCCGCCGACCCCTACCAGCAGCAGGACGAAGGAAAGAAAGATTATCTGCAGAAGTTGCCTTTTAACGGCCATATTGAACTGGGTCAGGTCAAGCTCCACCAAGATGGTAAACTTTTTCAAACTCAGACTTTGAAGCTGCTCCTTCCATTTTTGATATTCCGGATGACGCCGGAGGAACCGTTCCAGCATTTTTTTGTCGAAACTCTGCCCGCCGGGTGTCGGGGAGTAGAGTTTGAAGCCAAACGGTGAAAAGATCGCTGCCACTTGAAATACATCTGCAGAGTCGGCATGGTCCTTACTGATCCTGAATTTACCGTCGACGTTCTGTTCATCTTCCAGGGATTCAACAAAACTCAACGTCGAGGGTTCCACCCTGGATCCGATGTCGTCTCGATTCGAGCTGGCCAGAATGATGCCTTCTTTATCCAATAAACCGAGGAAATTAACGCCGGGTTGTCCGGCAGTATAGTCGATGGCCTTCTGAACATGGTCCGTCCAGCGCCACATGGCCATATGGATATCCCTCAGATCTCCCCGCAGGGAGGCTCTGGAGTTCGAAACGACAAAGCGGATGATCGTAATCCCCTTTTGCAGCAGAGCCTCCGTCATGAGCTTTCTTTCACGTTGGTAGTTATTCAACGCAAAGGCCCCGATTATAAGGGCGAGAAGAGCGCACGCCGCTGCAAACAGCCACGGAGAAACCTCCACTAAACGTTGTTTTTTCATTACTTCCGAATGTTATTCGTTAATGGAGTTCAAAATTTTTTCGATAAGGACTTTGGTTATCATATATGTTGGAACAATTCCCTCGTGGCCCATGGGCCCCGAGGCCAGGGTCTGGCCGCTTTGCAACGGATTGTCCGAGGCATAGTAAGCATAGCGCGTTTTCATTCCGGCGGGAATGTGCCCTTGAATTATCGCGGCGCTGATGGCTCGCTGATAATGTCCTCCTTCCATTTCGAGTCCGACCGCCCTCCAAGAAGAAGTGGAAAACCGTTCAAGGACGTCGCGATTTTGCAGCGATGTCCCCAAGACCGTGACCATTGGGCCGCAATAGACATCCACATTATCGTCGAAATCACCCACAACGAGGTCGTTATTGACGATATAATTATGTGGTGTGCCCTCCATGACATGAGCTGTTGCCAGCATAATATCACCCTTCTTACCGGGCAATATCCCGGCCTTGCCCATGATCGATATTGATTCAAAATGAAACGAAATGGTTTTATCTTTGATCATATACGGGGTTAACAGCTCATCCATCACTTCAAAGGCCTGCGTCCCGAATGCATAGTCCATGATAACCAGCATGGGCATCTTTTCCGAGTGATGCCCGACATGAATGCTGATCTCAGGGTGCAGTGTGGCCAAATCAATTTGGGCCGTATCTATGATATTGACGTCGATTGTCGATCCTGAACTATCCGGTAGAAAAAGATAACCATGTTTTGCTGCATACCTATTTATTTTTTCCTCCTGATCTCGGATGAGATTGATCATCTCATAAAGGTCTTCGGGTACGTCCTCTCCATTTGCCAAAAGAGCTCCCGAACCATAGAGGACGTTTTTTACCGAATGCATATTGGCACTGATGATATGAATATTCCTGCCCTGCCCCCCCAAATCCAGAAGTTTCTCTTTAATCGACTTTGCCCACAACGATGCATACTTATGATGACCTATCATTTCATGGAGCGATGGAGTGAAGTAGATGGTCAAGTGCTCTGCATCCGACAATTGCTCACCTAATGCTCTTTGACCAAGAGAATAAATTATCTGGAACAACCCGTTGTTAAAATTTCCGGAGCTTCTGTGTTTTTCAAGATAATCATAAGTGGTTTTCGTCTCTTTGTATGTCCTGCCGAGCAGGATTGAAAGGTTCCAAATGGCTTGATCGAGGGCGGCACCTTGCGGTTCTTTACCGTTTGTAACGACTTTTTCCAAGTCGTGCCATTCAACAGAGACATTTCCATCTTTGTAGTTGATCTGCTGAAAAATCTTTTCAGCTTCGATATTGAGGAAAGTGATGTGGGTCAGAACGTCATAAATCTCGGTCGATCCCCTTGTAATAACAAAACAAATTTCTTTTTCTGAGACGACGTAGGAAATCCTTCTCCGCTTTAACGGCACAACTTCTTCAAAGGAAGTATTCTGAAAATCTTCCTGGGCGGTCAGAATAATACGAGTACATTTTTCGATGCCCCGCGGCATTCTGTCGATGACGTATTCCAACCCTTTCAGCTCAACGACTCGAGGGTCACTCATCGAACCGTAAATCTCCGGGTTAAACTGCTTAAGCGACTCAGCAAGTTTTTGCCCTGATCTCCCGGATGGTTTATAATTGCCACGAAGCGTCAAGGCATCTGCAAGGACCTTAAAGGTTCGAATGGCAATTCGAGCCTTTTGCGATTTAGATAATTCCTCCATTCAGCACTCCTTTAGTTTTCCTAAAAAAGATAGAATCTTATAGTATGAGTATAACATAGAAGCGGCCCAGAAACCTTAGCAAAATGGGGGGATGCAGATGGAATTGATCAAGAATTTTACGTTTTGCCTGTACTGTGATAGAATTTACGAGAAATAATTTTATTCAGGAAACTTAACTCTCAATATGAGAAACATTAAAAGGGCTGGGCAAAAGCCAAATTGTCACTTTTGAAAAATATCTATTTTATCAAATCGAATAAATGTGCCGTTACATATTATTGATAAGAGAACAGAGTTCCGTTTCCGAAGTAACGTTTTTCTCTCAAGGGAATTTCCCAACCAATTAACGCCTCACACAATGAAGGAAATAAATCCAACAATCAACAGGAGATACATCCTGGACTATAGCTTATTTCAAAATTTCAAGC
>JBJKQT010000252.1:0-8649 GCA_046705065.1 Desulfocapsaceae bacterium | reverse complement strand
CTCCTTGGCAGATGTCTCAGATGCTAAGCAATCAGCCGGATGCAACCCTTTTTCAAATGGATTTACCGCTTAGGAAGCCGTTCGAAGAATCTGAAGGATGGAAACAGGAGGAACGCGAAGCGACTTTATTTTGTTGCGCATCTCATTGGGCGCCGGCTAAGGGACTTCATATTGCGATCAAAGCAGTAGCTCAATTAAAACAACGGCACCCAAAAATTCAACTTAGAATTGGCGGAGTCCATAATTCTAATGGCACATTTGAAGTAGGCTATTGGCATTGGCTCGACAGGCTTGTTCATCAACTGAAGCTTGATGAAAATGTTGCATGGCTGGGGCCTCTCTCATCGTTTCAAATGGAGGCGGAACTCCGCCGGGCATCCGTCGTAGTTGTCCCAACTTTTTTCGAAAGTTACAGCATGGTTTCGGCGGAAGCAATGAGCGTTGGAACGCCGACAGTGGTTGCGTATACCGGTGGCACAGGATATCTGGGGGAAGACGAGAAAACCTGCCTATTTTTTGTTCCTGGCGATGATGCCATGTGTGCATATCAAATTAATAGAATTCTTGACGACTCTAAACTGTCAATTAGCTTATCTTCTAATTCTCGTGATGTTTCCAGGGTACGTCATAACCGAAAAAAAATTATAGATAAACAGGTTGATATCTATGATAATGTTGTTTCGGATTCAACTTGGAAAAGATATAGGAGTTAATTTTTTATGCTTGACAGCATTATTCCAATCATTAAGTATTTATCTCGAGAAATTCATTCCAAAGTTAACCCGATAGGATATGCCAAATCAATCGGTGTTGCATTGGGAGAAAATGTTCAATTTTACGGCATGCGCTCCGGAATGTTTGGAACGGAACCATGGTTGATCACCATCGGGAACAATGTGCATATCACTTCAGGATGTATGTTCGTCACCCATGATGGTGGCACGCTTATCTTAAGGAAAGAAATTCCGGATCTTGAGTGGACAGCACCCATAACCGTAGGCAATGATGTGTATATCGGAATGCGAACCTTGATAATGCCGGGGATAAATATCGGCAACCGGGTCATTATCGGCGCAGGGTCGGTTGTAGCGAAATCTATTCCAGATAATAGCGTAGCTGTTGGATGCCCCGCTCGTGTCATTAAGAGCGTTGATGATTATTTAAAAAAAATGAAAAAGAAAAGCCTTAAATGCGGGCAATTAAAAGGTCTTGAGAAGGAAGCTGTTTTAAAAAAAATATTTGGAGTTACGACGAACGCGTCCATATTGAAGTAGCTAACGATAATTTTTTTGTAAAGCATAACAAATATTTTATGAAACATACCATAGCATATGTTGGTCCATTTAGATTCCCAGGCAATAGTGCGGAATCTGTCCGTGTCGCTGGACTATCTCATTCTCTCATTCACTCGGCGATTAAGGTGAAGATAGGATATGGACAAAGGCGTTCTGATTATTCCTCATTAGTTGAATCTCCTTTCTTGGAGGCCACAGATTTATATGAACTGCCAGATCAACATTCATCAAAGCTTTTAAAACTATGGCGTATTTTAACTTGTGGCGGGCCCACAATAGAATGGGTAAAAAAAATAAAAAGTCCTTTAAGTGCGATATTGTTATATGGCGGGAGAATAAATTATTTAGTTCGTTTTTTAAAATGGTGTAGAGCCACTCAGGTGCCACCGATTGTGGACGTAGTTGAATGGTATGACCCACGTCAAATTGTCGGAGGTCGCTGTAGTCCTTTGTATTTAGCCTCAGAACTCTCAATGCGTTATTACCATATAAAAGCTAAAAACCTAATCGTAATCAGCAAGTTTTTAGAGAACCATTATAATGCCAAGGGATGCAACACTATTCGTATCCCTCCGATTATGGATGTAAAAGAAACTGCGACGCGTGCTAATTCTTATAACAGTAATGAACCATTGCTGCTGGCCTATGCTGGGATTCCCGGCAAGAAGGATTTGTTGAATAATGCCATAGAGGCACTTCTACAATTAGATCAAAATGGCATGAAAGTTAGACTTTTTGTAGCAGGCCCCACACCTGAAGATCTCATTAAGTTGAAGGTATTTCATAATAATCAGTTAACATCGTTGCCTGGCTGCATTCTAGCATTAGGTAGATTGTCCCACTATGAGGCTTTGAATCTTGTTCGTGAAGCTGACTTTACTGTGTTGTTGAGGCCTTCTTTCCGATATGCTCAGGCGGGATTTCCGACTAAGGTACCTGAGAGCCTATCCGTTGGAACACCCGTAATTTGCAATCTGACCAGCGATTTGGGGGATTATATTCATGATGGCAAAGAGGGATTGATTTGCCGAAATGAATCCGCGGGGGCATTTAGGGAAACGCTTGAAAGAGCCATTCGGCTTGCACCAGAACAAAGGAAAATTATGCGGAAGGCGGCGCGTGCGCAGGCGGAACGATCCTTTGATTTCCGAAACTATTCAGAAGTATTACATAATTTCATTCAAAGCGCCCTGCCGGTATGAGACTTCATAAGCCCCTTGCTCAGATTTTTGATTTTTTTCATATGGTCGTACGAAGAATACAGATGTATTTGATTCGGCCGCTTTTCGGCTCCTTTGGAAAGTGCTTTTTTTCGATCCGGTCGGATATTGGGTCTACTATTCAACGTCATTGATCTGATATTATTATTAGCAGTGGCCCGATGCTTCAAAATCCATAAGATATACCATTAGCTTTTAATTGAGAATGTATCGGTAGCCTATTCATTAAGGGCAAGCGAAATGTTCATGTATATATTTCAGGATTGGAAATGTAACACTCATGACTTAAAAATAAGAATCATCTTATCCTTGTTTAGATTATCTCAACTTCTATGGCAATCAGGAAGCATTATTAAGACAATAAGTTTTCCATATTTTATATTTTATCGTATTGTGGTTGTATGGATTTTTAATATCGAGCTGCTCCCTAATCTTCAAATTGGCCGGAGGCTTAGGCTTTTTCATGGATACTCCTTAGTTATTCATCCAGGTTCATCTATCGGCGATGATGTAACCTTGAGACATTGTACTAGTTTGGGAAATAAACACTCAGGGGGAATGGGTCCACGAATTGGAAATAGAGTCAATATAGGATGTAACTCTGTAATTATTGGAAATATAGATATCGGAGATGATGCAACAATTGGAGCTGGCTCGGTAGTGATTAAAGATGTTCCTGACGAAACAATTGTTGCCGGAAATCCCGCACGAATAATACGAAAAAAAGAAAATAATTAATATGGATTCCTCATATATAAGTGTCACTAAAATAAAAACGAAAACCAGGATTCTGTTGATAGGTCCACTTATGGAAAAGATCGGTGGGACTACAATATCATTTGCGTATTTAGTCGATGAGTTGAAGAAAAATGATGAAATAGATATTTCAGTATTATCAGTAAAAGGAATTAGGGATGGAAGTTGGAAGGCACTTCCACGATTTATCCTTTTAATTATATCTGTAGCTTTTTTGGCTCGAAAACATGATATAATTTCGCTCCAAGTTAGCGTTACAGCTGTTCCCTATATAGGGCCATTGGTACTACTTATTTGCAAGCTTATTAATCGTCCGCTAATCTTCAGAATGTTTGGTGGGATGGATCACAATGTATTAAGTGGGATAAATAGATTATTGGCGCGATGGTTTGCAAAAAATGTGGACATTTACCTATCACAGACAAAGCTATTACTTCATTCTGCGATTAATGAAGGTTTTACCAATGTCAAATGGTTTCCAACTTCTCGTCCAGTGATTGTAAACCCCGTCATAAATAAGAAACCTTGCCGTCATTTTGTTTATATCGGTCACTTGCGCCCGGATAAGGGGTTAAAAGAATTGGCTGAAGCAACCGAAAGATTACCCGAAGGATTAGATGTCCATGTTTGGGGCCCTTGGGAAGGATTATCAAGAGATTTTTTTCATCAATTCGAACGTATCAAAATGATGGGTGTCCTGAAACCAGCCGAAGTAAAATCAAAATTAATTGAATATGATTCTTTAATTTTACCTACGTACATGAAAGCAGAAGGATATCCTGGAGTAATTTTTGAGGCATATGCCGCTGGTTTACCAGTTGTTGCGACCCGATGGTTGGCATTGCCAGAAATAGTAATTCATGAAAGGACTGGGCTTCTTGTTGAGCCTCGAGATACAGAAAGTCTACTCACAGCTATGGTTAGAATGTCCATAGAAGACGAATTTTACCATACACTTCGAAAAGAGTGCCTTAGCTTTGTCCAAGCTTTTTCGATAGAAAAACAGGCCAAGCTTTTCATTGAATATTGCAAGCAAACTTAAGCTTTATAACCAATAATAGCCCCATGTTATTAGTAAAAAATATATCCGATTACTCTAAGAACAGAGATAGGAGGACAAGGATCAAATGTTTAGTGGCAAAAACTTGCTTATCACCGGCGGCACCGGCTCCTTCGGCCACGCCGTATTCAGACGCTTCCTGGATACTGATATCGGGGAGATCCGCATACTCAGCCGCGACGAAAAAAAGCAGGAAGACATGCGCATTCACTTGAACCATCCCAAGCTGAAATTCTACATCGGTGACGTACGCGACTACAGCAGCTTGAAGGATGCCATGCATGGCGTGAACTATGTGTTTCATGCTGCCGCGCTCAAGCAGGTTCCATCCTGCGAGTTTTATCCCATCGAGGCGGTGCGAACCAATACCCTCGGGGCTGCCAACGTGCTAGATGCGGCGGTGGACAAAAAGGTCGAGATGGTGATTGTGCTGAGCACAGATAAAGCGGTCTATCCGATAAACGCCATGGGCATTTCCAAGGCTATGATGGAAAAGGTCATGGTGGCCAAGTCCAGGCTGATCAGTAATGGCGGGACCGTCATGTGCGGCACGCGTTACGGCAATGTGATGGCATCTCGCGGGTCGGTGATTCCGTTGTTTCTCAATCAGATCAAGGAGGGAATGCCGCTGACGATAACAGACCCGAACATGACGCGGTTTTTAATGTCTCTGGACAGCGCCGTGGACCTCGTATTATATGCGTTTGAAAACGCCAGGCCGGGGGAGATATTCGTTAAGAAGGCACCGGGTGCGACCATCGGTGACTTGGCCCTGGCAGTCCTTAAATTGATGAATGCCGACAACCCAATCAAGATCATCGGCACGCGGCATGGGGAAAAGCTTTACGAAACCTTGTTGACGCGCGAGGAATTGGTCAAGGCCGAAGATTGCGGCGACTATTACCGGATTTGTCCGGATGACCGTGGGTTGAATTATAATCTGTATTTTACGGAAGGTTTAGAACAAGTATCCACAGTCGAAGACTACAATTCGCACAACGCGCAGCGGCTCAATGTGGAGCAGATCGTAGAGCTGCTGGAAAGGGAAAGGATCGTCCAGGATATCTTGGAAGGGAAGGAGATTCAATGAAATAGGCCACGAATTTCACTAATTTTCACGAATTTGCATAGTTCACCATATTTGTGCCCATTCGTGTGATTCGTGGCTTATAATGAGGAGCCGATTTTGAAAGTTCTTGTTACCGGTTCATAGCCACGAATTGCACGAATTTTCACTAATAAAACAGAGGATTAAAACGAAAATCCTTCGAAATGTGTCAATGCATATGAATTATTGGAGTGGACAACCACCGCTGACTCCCCCTATAATTTAGCAAGGTATTTGGAATGCCAACGATCAGCAATATTCCTGGTCCATATCGATTTTTCTTTTACAGTTTTGATTGCAATGAACCGATGCATGTGCATATTCAAAGAGAAAGAATGACCTGTAAATTCTGGATCCAACCGGTGGTGTTGGCCATGAATCGAGGCTTTTCTGCAAAAGAGCTAAATACTATACGTGAAGCCATCCTTAAAAACAGGTCCCGGATTATGGAGGCATGGCATGGGCACTGCGGTACAGATACAAGAGGTTAGAATTAAACATATTTCCGTCTCACAAGACACCATTACCGCTCAACTTGTAGACGGACGGTCGATCAGTGTTCCGCTCGCCTGGTCATGGCGGCTGTCTGAAGCAACACCGGAACAACGAGCTAATTGGGAAATAATTGGTGATGGTGATGGTGTTCGCTGGCCGGAAATCGATGAGGATATCAGCGCAGAAGGCATGCTTTACGGCAGCCCCGCCCCAAGGCCCAGAGCGCCAAGGCTTCATAATAGCAATAAATGAAAATATTTTAATAAGTTATATATGTTTATAGCGGTTATCAGTTTCCCCCCCCGCTCTTTTTTCTAAGCGTGGCCTTTGCGATTTTGCCTTAAACCTTTTGTTTTGCTGTTATAGTGAGATAAGGTTTTATTATTCGTGTGATTCGTGGCTGAATAATTGCCACGAATTGCACGAATGTTCACGAATTTGAAGACAATGAATTGTTGAAAAATCGAGTTGTTGCTGAAGTATAGCCTGGTGCTATTGGTTTAGGCCCTGGGAGGCTCTATTACGAGTCCAATGTTGCCCAACATTAAACAACGGATTCCCTTTATATTCGTGGCCATTCGGGTGATTCGTGGCTTATAATGATGAGATGATTTTGAAAGTTTTCGTCACCGGTTCAAATGGTTTTATTGGTCGGAACTTTTGTGTGGTGATGGGCGCACTACAGAATTATTTGGGATGTTTCTCATCCCGTAGCCGCTTGAAGATCAGTTTGTAAATTTCCGCCTTCTCCCTTTTGCCGATGCCAATGATCTCGACAATTTCCAGGCGATCCTGAAAAAGACGGTAAACAATGCGGTATTTTTTTCGCACGGCATATAGTTTAAAAAAACCGGTGAGGTCCATCCCCATTTTATTGCCCAGCGGTTGGCCGAGGAATGGGTTGCTCGAAAGCGCATCAATTTTTTTAGCGATTTCCTTCTGGAGGGAACCATCCAGGGCGGTAAAATCACCTGCAGCGTCGGGATGGAATTCAATTTTAAATGCCATGTTTCGCCTTAATTGTGTCCCAGGATATATTCCGGGAAGGATCATGGTCCTTCAATCGCTTTTCAAGCATATCGGCGATTTCAAAATGATCCAGCACTTCATCAGCGTCCTTCAGCAATTCATATTCGGCAGGAGAAATCACAACGGCTGCGAGCGTATTGTTCCGCATAACGAAAAGCGGCTCCTCCGTATCGGTTACCTCTCTTAATTTTGCGGTGAGCGCTTTTTGCAGATGCGCAATGGAAATGATCCGTTCGGTATCGATTTGCATGATTTGCCTCCATGTATTTTTATATGTATTTTAATAATTATTTTTTAGCTGTCAAGAAATTTCTGGAAGGGCGGAGTTCAAATGAACCAGGCCACGAATTTCACTAATTTTCACGAATCTGCATAGTTCACCATATTTGTGCCCATTCGTGTGATTCGTGGCTTACAATGAGGAGCCGATTTTGAAAGTTCTCGTAACAGGTTCCAAAGGTTTTATCGGCCGGAATCTCTGTGCGGTGCTGCGCCGGCGAGAAGATATCGTTTTGATGGATTTGGATATCGATGATCCGCCGATTGTTTTTGATTCGGCGGTCGCTCAGGCCGATTGTATTTTTCATCTAGCCGGGGTGAACCGCCCCAAGGATCCCAAGGAGTTTGAAGCGGGCAATGCCGGGATAGTCGATACGCTTTGCAGAAGACTGCGGGAGCTTTATCGGCGGCCAAAAATCGTTCTGACTTCCTCCATCCAGGCTGACCTGGATAACCCTTACGGGCAGAGCAAACGCCACGCTGAAGCAATTCTTGAATCGTTCGCCGAAGAAGCAGGCGCGCCATGCATTGTCTACCGGCTGAAGAACCTTTTCGGTAAGTGGTGCCGTCCCAACTATAATTCCGTGACCGCGACCTTTTGCCACAACATCGCCAACGGTCTGCCGATCCAGATATCGGATCGCGCCAATGTGGTCGAACTCACCCACATTGATGACGTGGTTGCGGCCTTCATTGCGGAATTGGGATCTACCATTCCTGGCTTCCGGTTTGCCGACTCGCTGTCGTCAACAACAATTACTTTGGGGGAATTGGCTGATAAGCTCCATACCTTTAAATCCATGCGAGAAAGCCTGTTTCTCCCTGATGTGGAAAATGAGTTCGAGCATCGTCTTTACAGCACCTTCCTGAGTTACCTTCCGGAAAACTGTTTTGATTACGGGTTGGATGTCAAGTCCGATCAACGTGGCAGCCTGGCTGAGTTTATCAAGTCGCCTGCCATTGGACAGATATTTGTCAGCCGCACCAAGCCCGGCGTGACTCGGGGCGATCATTACCATCATACCAAGACGGAAAAGTTTCTGGTGTTGCAGGGAACTGCGGTGATTCGTTTTCGACATATCGAAAGCGACCGGGTTATTGAATATTTGGTTCGGGGAGAGGAATATCGGGTGTTGGACATCCCGCCGGGGTACACGCATTCTATCGAGAATGTTGGCGAGGATGAATTGGTTACTTTGTTCTGGGCGAGCGAGGTGCTCGATCCGGGGCGGCCGGATACTTATTATGAAAAAGTTTTAGTGGTGAGTGGATGAGGATGCATAAGGATTTGGAGGTTTGGCAAAAATCTGTTAATTTAGTCACCACCATCTATAAGGCTACCGATACCTTTCCCAGCTGGGAAAATTTGGATTATCCTCACAAATCCGAAGATCAGCGGTATCCATT
>JBJKQT010000251.1:0-6812 GCA_046705065.1 Desulfocapsaceae bacterium | reverse complement strand
CTTTTGCAAAATGAGAATTTTCGTTCAAAATCAAGGCAAGCGAAAAATTTTACCGCAGGCATATAAGTGATATTCCGAGGATAAAATTTTGAGCATAACGCAGAGTTTGGACGAAAGGGCCTTTTTGCAAGTGGCTCATACAGTTTATAATAATAAATCTATTATTCCTATCTTCAAAAATAAGCTCCTCATCCTTTAATTCAGGGGGACAAGATGGGCACTTGTTGGATAGTGCCTGGCAGGTATCAGGCTGCCTTGGAAAATCCACTTCTCCAAGGCAGCCTGAAAAAATTTCGGGTCGACCTACAGCATTCCAGCCTTGTCAAGTAGGACCACAGACACTTTATAAGAGACAAAAATCAACACCACCCAGGATATTAGCAGGACTGCTTCCATATCAAAACCTCCAAATCCGATATATTTCTTTTTTGAGAGTTTTCCTCATCTCCATCAAACCCATCGGCCAATTCGTCAATAGGCCTTGTCGTCGCTGATATCTTCGGCTGTGAGTTTTTTTGCATTCATCAATTTCCACACCCAGGCGATATAGGCCAGGACAAAGGGAATTGTCAGAGCGACATAACTCATCACCGTCAAGGTATAATGCGTTGAGGAGGCATTATAGATCGTCAGGCTCGACTGAAGATCGGCCTTCGATGGATAAAAAGGAGTGTTGTTGAAACCGGCTGTGAAGAAAACGGCAAGACCGACCAGCACGGTACCTAGTCCTCCGAACCATATACCTTTATCGCTTTTCTTCAAACCGGTTAAAAAGACTCCCCAGAGTACGAGGACAAGACCGACCAGCAACAGTCCCAAAACCTGGGGCATGGCCAGAAGGTTTTGGAGATATTTGTGAGGCACCATGCTCACGACGCCGTTCTTGTCAAAGCCGAAACCATCCATCACAAGAAGGCTTATAAGGACATAGAGTAGAAACGGCAAGGCACAGAGAAGATTGACCAAGCAGGACTTCCGCAATCTGGCTTCAAAATCGGACCTCCCGCTCAAATCGATATTGTTGACCAAATACATGGCTCCCAGTACCCTGGCATTAAACACGAGAAAGAGTCCAAGGGAGAGATTAAAAAGAGAGAAGGCAGCCTCCAATCCCATAAAGGGGCTGGTCCAAGTGACTTGATTGTATTCATTAACGGTGAAATTTGACCCGGTGAAAAAGGTCCCTACAGCAGCGCCGATGAGCAGGATTCCCACTGAACCGTTGATAAACAGGAACAGTTCGTAGACGGAAGCTCCCAACAGATTGCCGGGTTTCTTCCTGTATTCATAGCTCACTGCCTGAATAATGAAAGTAAAAAGAATGAGGATCCAGACCCAATAAGCACCGCCGAAACTCGTTGCATAAAATTTCGGAAAAGCCGCAAACAGGGCGCCGCCGAAGAGAACCAGGGTCGTGAATGTCAACTCCCATTTGGTGCCGAGGGAATTTACAACCAATGATTTTTCCATATCGTCCTTGGCCACCTGCCACAGCAAGGTCTGCCCTCCCTGAACAAATGTCAGGAAGAGGAAAAGCGAACCTACGATCGAGCCAAGAATCCACCATATCTGCTGCAATGTAGCGTAATCAAGATTTCCTATCATCTCAAACCTCCTCCGGTCCTATTTTGATTTGTTTAAGCATGATCTTCACTTCGGCAAAAAGGAGCAGAGTGAAAATTACCAGGAACATGAAGAAGGTTGCCTGGACATTGCCGGCCGAAATATTGGACGTTGCGATCCAAGTCGGAAGGTAGTCCTGGATAACCCAGGGTTGCCTTCCCATCTCGGCAACCAACCAACCCGCCTGGGAGGCCAGCATACCTAAAAAGAACGACCAGATTCCAAGATGTAATAACCACCTGTGTCTCTCCAACGAATCCTTATACGTCAAATAGAGAACAACCAGGAAATATAGTCCGAAAAGAGTGCCTAAAATCACCATGAAATGAAAGGAATAGAAGGTCAATTTCACCGGAGGAACGCTGTTTTCCGGTTTGGTAAAATAGCCATACCCGAGAAAATCCTTGTTTGCGGAAAATCGCTGTAAAGCTGCTTCGGCGCCTTGTTTGTCACCATTTTTCTTTGCATTTTTATACGCCGCCAGATCGGCCACCGCCAGCTTTCCGCGCTCGATCTTGGTATTGACTCCGATGATGTTCTGTTTGGCATTTCCATAAACAATATCTTTAATTCCAGGTACGAAAGCGCTGGAGTCTCTTTTGGCAAGTAATGAAAGAAGCCCGGGAATTTTGATTGAAAACGCAAATGGGTCAGTATCGTCGGATAGCGATTTATCGGCCTTCAGAACACCGAAGGCAACCAAATCCGCATGCGCTTTTCCATTATAGAGTCCTTCATAGGCGGCAAGTTTCATCGGCTGAGTCGAGGTGTCGACAACGGCGGATTCATCACCGGTGAAGCCGACATAACCTGTCGCCAGCAAGCCGAAAACAGCGGCCACCAGAATCGATTTCTTCGCCATATCCACGTGCCGGCCTCTGAGAAGATACCATGATGCCACCATGCTGACGAAGAGGGACCCGACAATAAAACCGGCACTGGTGGTATGGGTGAACTTGGAAATGGCTGCAGGCGAGAAGAGTACATCCCAGAAATTTTGCATTTCAAAGCGGGCCTTATCGGGATTGAACGCCATCCCCACAGGATGCTGCATCCAGCCGTTGGCAACGAGGATCCACAAGGCCGAAAGGTTGGATCCGATGGCGACCATCCAGGTTGAAAAAAGGTGAAATCCTTTGGACACCCTGTTCCACCCGAAAAACATGACGGCAAAAAACGTCGCCTCGAGGAAAAAGGCAACAATTCCTTCCACGGCCAGCGGAGCACCGAAAATGTCGCCGACCATCCAGGAATAGTTCGACCAGTTTGTACCGAATTCAAACTCAAGGATAATTCCGGTGGCAACACCTATTGCAAAATTGATCCCAAAAAGCGTCATCCAAAATTTTGCAATCCTTTTCCACTCTTCATTTCCAGTACGTACATAAAGGGACTCATAAAATGCACAAAGAAACGATAGTCCCAATGTCAACGGCACAAAAATCCAGTGATACATGGCGGTCAACGCAAATTGAGCCCTGGCCCAATCCACCATATTCAAATCGATCTGGTTCATTTACCTTTCCTCCTCGATACAGTTCATTTTTTTTCTCCGGTAATTATGTTTGCCCGAAACGTAAGTTGCTGCAATACATGGTCAGCGCGTTGTGCGTCACTTGTAAAATTGGTTTGGAGATAATCGGAAAAGAAAAAAACTTTAAGAATAGCAAACAGCACAAAAAGTTTTATCAAGATCACTTTCCACAATGTTTTGCCCACCGTCATCGAACGAAAACCATCCAGGTAAAATCGAACAATCTCACTCATCACCTGGACGGATTTTTTGTATTTTAGAGAGTTGTTCATCATTTAAACCCTTCAAAAATCATTCTGAAAACCACTTTGCAATTTCGATTACCCCGAAGGAACCTTGTTGCTGGAACGGCAAAAAGCGTAATGATTATCAATAATATAATATAGGAATTATTTGTCAATAATAATTATTATTTGCATCGAACGAAATGAACAAATCTCAGAAACTGTTTGATGTCATTAAATAATTATGTGAAATATGAGATATCTTACGAAGAAAATGGTTGAAATAAAAGCTACCTTAAGGACTCAGGCATTTTGTTCGAATCCAAGGCGATTGAAAAATTCAGCCCGAGACATGTAGTTAATATTCCAATGGTAATTTTTTTCAATGGACACAAAAGTGAGCGCAAAAGCATCTTTCACACCAGCTTTACGATTTACGAACTGCTGTAACGATCCTTTTCTTATCCTGCCATAATCTATTCAGGAAATACAAGAATCAAATAATTTTCATTTCTTTCGAGGACTCCTTTTTACAACGTTCTTCTGTTTTTTTTCATCTTTGACGAGAATGGCATCAAAATTGCTTGGGTTTATTTATCTTTTTTACAGCCAGGACACAACTACTACATAGCGGCAACAAGACACTTTTGAAAAAACACAGGAAGTAAAAATGATTCATTTATTGGACACAACGCTACGAGAGGGCGAACAGACTGTCGGGGTCAACTTTACCCTTGAGCAAAAAACAGAAATTATAGATGGGCTTGCCCGTGTGGGGATATCTGAAATAGAAATCGGCGTCGCCTCTCCTTTGTCTCGAAATTTGCCCGAGATAATAGCACATTGCCGTAACCGTCACCCAACCCTTAAAACCTCGCTGTGGTGCAGATGCAAGGAGGAAGACATTGCCTATGCCGCCACCATCGCGCCCGATGTTCTCTCGCTGTCCATGCCTGTCTCCGACCTGCTCCTTTCAAAAAAACTTTGCAAGGACAGAAAATGGGCAGAAAAAACCCTCAGATCAACCATACGTTTAGCCCATGCCGAAGGTTTTAACATTTCGGTGGGTTTTGAGGATGCTACAAGGGCTGATTCTTCTTTTCTTATGCTCATGTCAGCCTTGGCCCGTGATGCCGGCGCTTTCAGAATCCGGGTAGCAGATACTGTTGGAATTGCCACACCAATCCAGCTTGTCTCACTAATCAAAGATTTAACAAAGACTGTTGACGGCTGCGAGATAGCCGTTCATACGCACAATGATTTCGGGATGGCCACGGCAAATGCCGTCAGCGCATTGGAATCAGGTGCAAATTGGGCTGACGTTACCATTCTTGGACTCGGGGAGCGTTCCGGATGCGCTCGCCTGGAAGAGGTGGCAGGATATCTAGGAATCCTGCGCTCCTCTACGCAGCTGCATGTTGAGCATCTCAAATCGTTGTCTGAATACGTATCTAGAATAATAGGGAAAAATATAGAAGATAGCCGTCCCCTCATCGGCAAAAAGATCTTTGCCTGCGAAACCGGCCTTCACCTGCACGGTCTGCAGATCGATCACACAACTTACGAGCCCTTCCCCCCGGAAAAAGTGGGAGCCTCAAGGCATCTAATTTACGGTGCCAAATGCGGGAGAAAGGCTCTCAGACTCAAACTGGCGGATCTTGGACGTGAAATCAACGAAGATCTTTCCTTGCACAAGATCCGTTGTTTCCGAGATAAGGCTCTCTTTTCGGCAAAGGATTTTGATGATGGTGGGGCTTTCTCCACAATAGTTGCATCGTAATCACTGGTAGAAAATCCATAATCGTTTCAGGAGAATTCTCGTTTTTAATAGGAAAAACTTAGTATTCGCCATACCTTGAGAGCTTGTATTTCCTGATTCGATAGCCTATCTGCCTTGGCGTCAACCCCAACTCCCTGGCTGCCCTTACCTGAACCCAACCGTGGCGTTTCAATGCAGCTTCGACTTCCATGCGTTCTATATCGTAAAGGGACTGTCTTCCTGTTTTTTCGGCTGGAAAATCATCATGAGGAAGTTTTTTTACCTCCTCGGGCTGGCCACCCACCGAGGCCAGAATATCCGGCGTCAGATCGGCAAGCGTCAACCTGTCCCCTTCCGCCAAAATAACCATTCGCTCAACGAGGTTCTGCATCTCTCGAACGTTTCCCGGCCAATGATAGCTGATCAGAAAATCCAACAACTCGGAACTGAGGCTTAATTTTTTCCCATTCCGCTGATTGCTGATACCAAGGAAGTGATTGAAAAGAAGAGGAATATCCTCTTTTCGGTCTCTTAATGGAGGAAGAATGATGGGAACGACATTGAGTCGATAATACAGATCTGCTCGGAATTGTCCTTTCGCCACCGCTTTCTCAAGACTGACATTGGTAGCCGCAATGATGCGAACATCGACGTTAAAAGTTTTGCTTCCTCCGATGCGCTCAAACTGTTTTTCCTGAAGTACACGCAACATTTTGGCCTGCAAAGGCAAGGACATTTCACCGATCTCATCTAGGAAAATCGTCCCCTGATCGGCAAGCTCAAATCGACCCGCCCGAGTTGCATATGCCCCTGTAAAGGCACCCCGTTCGTGTCCGAACAATTCACTTTCCAAAAGGGTCTCCGGAAGTGCTGCACAATTGACTTTGATGAATGCCTTTTCTTTCCTATTGCCTGCTTCGTGTATGGCCCGGGCAACCAACTCTTTTCCGGTTCCGGACTCCCCGAGAAGCAGGGCCGTCACACTGCTTGGCGCTATCTTCGATATGATGCTGAAGACGTCCTGCATCGGCTTTGAATGGCCGATGATGTAATGACCGTCATGAAAACTGTGCAGCTTCGCCTTAAGCGACCTGTTTTCTTCCAAGAGCACCTCTTCTTTTTTACGAATCGCTTTGTGAAGAATAAGAAATTGCGAGATGAGTGTGGCTAGAACAGTAAGGAACCGGATGTCCTCTTCAAATGAAACTTCCATGCCGAATAAGCGATCTACCGTCAAGACACCAACAGGTTTACCGTTTACCTGCACTGGTACGCCGAGAAATGACATTTTTTTCTTGCTTATTGACGAACGCGCACCTGTCCTATTCAAAAACAGAGGTTCGCTATGAATATCAGGAACCACAAAAGGTGAACCACTCTGAAAGATCTGGCCGCAGATGCCTTCATTCGGTTTGTACACACCTCGTAATTCTTCTGCTTCCGTCAAACCGCACGAAGCTTTGATTGTAAGGCATTGCGCCTCTTCATCAAGCAGCAGAAGGGTCGCTCGCTCCATTCGCAATGTTTCATGCAGGACGCTGAAAATACTACTTAAAGTTGTCTCCAGATGAGCTGCCGTGCCGATAAGATCAATGATTCGTCTCAAGGCGAGAAGCTCAAGACCTTCCGTCAGCTTCCCGCTTTCCGTTTGTACCACTGAATGATTTTCCAT
>JBJKQT010000250.1:0-5621 GCA_046705065.1 Desulfocapsaceae bacterium | reverse complement strand
CGGATGGGAGCAACTGGCCGGGCGCATCGAGAACATCGTGGACACGTATGCAAAGGAGGACGGCAAGCGCCCTGTCGTGGTGGGGATGGACAAATACAGGATAGCAAGCGGCCTGGCCTTCTACCGGAAGAAAAATGCGCTGGAATCAGGCGCCGGCTCACCCGCGCGGGCGGTTTCCGAGACCACGGCCTGGCATATCTTCGGCTGGAATGCCCTGATGTACGGCTACTGGTTTCCGCCCGCCGGCCTGGACGGCAAGGACCTGCTGCTGGTTGCCTTCTCGAAGGCGACGGCGGATAAGAAATTTTTCGATTTACATGTCCGGGAGGCCGGCCCTCTCCGCGAGCTCGACGTCAGGATGAACGGCCGGACCATCGATCGCTGCTATGTCCGGCTTGTGCGCGGGTATCATTATAAATGAAATGAACTGAATCATTTTTTTAGGCAAGCTTAATTCTTTCCAGGTACTCCACCTTGTCAGATATAGACATTTGTAGTATCTTAAGGGGTAACAACTGTTCTTGTTGACAAGGAGGCTCAATTGGATAGCGAAGAATTTGCAAAATCCAGGAAAAAACTTGGAAAAACACAAAAAGAGATGGCCGAACTTCTTGGCATAGCTTTAAAGACCGTTCACAGCTACGAACAGGGATGGAGAAAAATACCGAATCATATTGAAAGGCAGGTCTTTTTTTTGATATGTAATCACAAAGGAAAACATAAAACAACCATTCCATGTTGGGAAAAAAAGCATTGCGGCATGAAAGAACAATGCCCGGCCTGGGAATTTCAAAGCGGACACCTGTGCTGGTTTTTATGCGGTACTTGTTGTGATTGCACGCAAGGGTGCACCATCGAAGAAAAGATGGAAAAATGCCGCTCCTGCGAAATACTGCAATCCCTCCTGGAATAGAAACATAATTCCACCCAGACATTCCTCTTCACGTCTTGAAGAACCGGCTGCTTTACTTCCCTGAGGTTAGGTAGTATTGTGTACCGGAAGCAAAAGAGGCTGCAAGACCCTCCAAACTCTAAAAAATCCCGAGCTTCAGATAGTAATCAGCAAACCGTCAAACAGGAACGAAAGTATGCCCATTTATGAATTCAAATGCAATACATGCAAAAAGGAATTTGAGACCATCGTAACATCATTTTCCAAAATTGCATCGGTAAAATGTGAACAATGCGGAAGCACTGATATCTCAAGACTTCCCTCGACTGTCAACAGCAAGGTGAAACAGACGGGATCTCTTCCAATGGCATCGGCGGGCAATTGCCGTTCCAAATCCGGTTTCTCGTGAGCTAATTAAAAAATGAGCCCGTGAGGCTCTTGAGTCCGTGTTTTTTCGCCAAGGGCGCTCTTATTTTTTCTTTTCTTTCTTGTTTGGAGAAAAATCAAAGATCATTTCGTTCTCTTTTAGGAGACCGTATTTGTCCCTGGCAACTTTTTCAAGGTAATGCGGATCGTTTTTTATCTGGTCTATGTCCTTTTTAAGAGACTCGTTTTTCTTTTCGATCTGCGCGTTTTGCTCTTTAAGTCGAATGAGTGTCGAACGCTTATGCAGTACGGAATAGATACCCATATTGGGTGCAAAAAACAGCCAGAGCAAAGAAATAAGGAGCAGACAGATACCAGCTGCAACCAATCTTTTTTTCTGAATCGGAGAGAGAGGTGACCGAGGTTTTTTACGAATCGGTTCCACGTACTTAAATTCCTTTATACTGCCGGGGAAGATAAAACTCTTCCTATCTTTTAAATCACTTAACCACGTTAGCCATACCGTGCGAGACGCCCCCCACCCCCTCTATCTGGTCAGTGCCTGCCTTGTCGGACTCTGTACGCGTTATGACGGCAAGAAAAAAAACAACGATCATTGCCGCGAATTGCTTCGTAACGCAACCTGGATTCCGGTATGCCCTGAACAGCTCGGTGGATTGCCCACTCCCAGACCTGCTGCCGATCTCGTTGGAGGAGAAGGGGAAGACGTTCTGTTAGGTAAAGCCAAAGTGCTTACCAAAGATGGAGCAGATCTCAGCAGAGCCTTTATTCATGGGGCATACCAAGTGCTTGCCATCGCCCAAAGCCAACCAGTCGAGGCTGTATTCCTAAAATCGCGAAGCCCGTCCTGTGGGAGCAAAGGTGTTACGGCAGCTCTTCTCAGACAACACGGATTTCTACTACGGGAATTTTAGTGGACCGGTATACAACCGACCGTCACCTTATTTTAAAACCTTCCGCTAAAAAACCTTACCCGAATCAATCTCTGCGGACAACTCGATTTCGAGCTAAAATCTATTTTATCCGCATAAAGATCAAAATAACAATTCCCGCCTCATAGAGCATATACAAAGGAACCCCCATCAAAGCCATATTGAAGACATCAGGTGTAGGGGTGAGTACGGCCGCAACGATTGCAATGACCAAAACGGCATAGCGTCTGTTTCGCTCATAGAATTTTCGTGTGCAAAGTCCAACTCTTGCCATGAACACCATGAAGATGGGAAGCTCGAAGATGACTCCAAAAGCCAGTATAAAAATGGTTGTAAAATTGACAAATCGGGTTATCGAAATGACAGGCTTTAATTCTGCAGAACCGTAGCCGAGAAGAAATTTAATCCCCATGGGCAAGGTAACGAAATAGCAAAACAGAGTCCCTGAATAAAAGAGCAGGCAGGTAAAAATAATAAAAAAGCTAAGCGACCACCCCTTAACACCAAACGGTTTGCCAATCGCCCGCCATAATACCGTCATGATCCATGGCATCAGGATATAGAGGGTGGCAAATAAAGCCAGCTTCACATGGGAAAGAAAGGGGCCAGCTATGGAAAAGAAGTACAGCTTATCGGCAAGGTGATTCTGAACAATCTGCAAAAGACGGGGCGAAAGGAAAAAAATCGCAACCGTTCCCCCAAGGACACTTGCGCCAAGTGCACGTATGGACTTGCGTAATTCGTTAAAAAAAACTATCAATGAAGTATTGGCTTGCATGGAAACGCTATTCTCACTGCGAAAGTCAGAGCCAGAGGCCCGGGTGCGCCCGATTTTTCATGAGCCGGGTTTACTCAATTTGCAAGGTACTGGATATGAAGCTGCAGTAGACTGCCGGTAATGACCGTAAACATCGCCGACTGAGTATATCCATATATCCGAAGGACTAGGCCGTCGCATTCAATTTTCGGCAAGATAGCAGAACGGGCCTTGAAATGCAATTTGATAGAAGTTGCGCTCGCACATGGATCATGATAAGGATCATTTTCAGTGACGGCACAAAGTACCGCTGACCTGTTTAGCTTCCATCTAAAAATTATGAATTTCGTACAAGATACGAATCACGTGTGATTTTTTTTTCAAAGCCAATAAAGTATATTGCAATGATAAGATTTTGCGCGTATCAGAGATATCGGGATAAAGAACTGTTTTCGAACGGGAATCATTTATAACATTCATAAACTTCACCAACAACGGACGACATTTACATGCTCGAATTACGATTTATCCGGGAAAACCTTGAGCTGGTCAAGGAAAAATGCGCCAAGCGGGGAATGACGACGGAAAAACTCGATGAATTCTCCCTGCTTGACGGGAAACGCTTAAGCCTTTTAAACGAGGTTGAAAATCTAAAGAACAAAAGAAACAACACCTCTAAAGAGATCGCCGTCTTGAAAAACGGCTCGGCTGCCGAAAAAGCAAAAGCGGATCCCATGATCCTGGAGATGCGCGAGATAAGCACGAAAATCAAGGACATGGATGCGGAACTGGGTGATATCCAAAATAGTCTTCAGGATATTGTCATGACCATTCCCAATATCTGTGACGACAGTGTGCCCATCGGCTCCGATGACAGCGACAACATCGAAATTAAAAAATGGGGTGAGAAACCGGTTTTTTCGTTCACACCGAAACCCCATTGGGAACTCGGAGAACAACTCGGCATCCTTGATTTCGAGCGGGCGGCAAAGCTGTCGGGAGCCAGATTTTCTCTGCTTTCCGGATTTGCCTCCCGTCTCGACAGAGCGCTGACCAACTTCATGCTCGATCTGCATACCCAAAAGCATGGATATACCGAGGTTTTACCTCCGTTTCTTGTCAACACAGCCTCAATGACGGCCACCGGACAATTGCCGAAATTCGAAGCCGACCTGTTCAAAATTAAGGATTGGGACCTCTACCTGATTCCGACGGCAGAAGTCCCGGTGACTAATATTTATCGCGACGAAACACTTGCCGAAAACGATCTGCCGATCAAATTCACATCCTTTACGCCTTGCTTTCGTTCTGAAGCAGGCTCCTACGGCAAGGACACCAGGGGACTCATACGACAACATCAATTTACCAAGGTCGAACTGGTAAAATTAACAACTCCTGAGACCTCCGCAAGGGAACTTGAGTCTTTGCTTGCCGACGCCGAATCTGTCCTTCAACATTTGGGACTCCACTATCGGATTGTCACCCTCTGCTCGGGTGATTTGGGCTTTTCCTCTTCCAAAACATATGACATCGAAGTTTGGCTGCCCGGCCAACAGACTTACCGGGAAATTTCGTCATGTTCGAACTTTCTTGATTTCCAAGCCCGGCGCGGCTCGATTCGCTATCGCCCCAACGGCCAGAAGAAAAGCAGGCTGGTGCATACGTTAAACGGTTCAGGTCTTGCCATCGGGCGTACTCTCCTTGCGGTAATGGAAAATTATCAGCAGGAAGACGGGTCCATCAGAATTCCATCGGTACTTGAACCGTATTTTGCAAACCGGTTTTAAACAGTTTATCACAGTACCCTTTGACCTCGAACTCAAGGCCCCCTGCGATCCTCTTTGAGTCAATGTCTTTCATATGCTATGGAAATATTAGGAAAAGACTCGATTTTCACATCCATGAAACAGGACGACCTGTTTGCGACCGGCTTCACCGTTCCGTTTGCCCATCCCTTTTCCCGCGAGGTCAAAGACTGGGTACGAAATTATTGTCGTGATCAACTCAATATCACCAAGTATCGTGCCATCAGAAACCAAATTTTCGAGTTCTTGGACATTGCAAGCTACGATGACATTCTGTCCCTAATTCACAACCCAAGGCTCCGAGGCGTCCGCTATGATCGGGCAACCGTTCTTTTAGCCAATATGTTCGGAATCAACGGAAATGCCAGGGAGGTAACGAACCGGTTGAATGAGTATGCTCGTACCGCCAATGACGTTATCTCCTATCTACGCACAAAAATTCTCGCGCCTTTTTCATCCCATATCGAGACAACCAACGAGATCGAGGTAACCAGCAACCCTGTGGATCTCCTGCTGATCATTTTCAACGACAGATATCATAAAAAGGCCCGATTCGAGGCAAAACGCAAGTTGACCCTGATGAATCTGGCCGGTTCCATCGACCAACGGGAGCGGGAAACGGATATCGAAAATAAGTTCACAGGCTTTCTTCATTTTCTCAATGAACATGTATGGAGTCCCAGCATGAAAATCGGGGAATTGGAGATCGTTTATCTGGTCAGCCAACATGATAGCGAATCCTTTGCCTGCACCGATGTCAAAGTTGTCGATGAAAAAACCGTACGGACGCTCCCAGCAAAACAGGGGCAAAAGATCACCCTGATCAAACGCCGGCGTTTTGTCAAAGG
>JBJKQT010000249.1:0-7329 GCA_046705065.1 Desulfocapsaceae bacterium | reverse complement strand
GAGACCATTACAGTAAAAAGCGAAAGATAAAAAATCGCGTTTTTGGGATTGAGGATTCCGGAGAGAAAACCCACCAGAAACTGTCGCCCCATATGGTGGACGTGGAGAAAGGCTCGTGAAGGTTGTTCATCGAGGTTCGGCCTGGGAGTCCTCAGAAGGCAGACACCAAGAAAGATCAGATAGCCTGCGCCGAAGTATCTGAGAAGGTGCATCAGCCAGAGTGTTTCTTTAATCACCTCGAGCCCGCAGACGGCACAGAGCAGATAGGTCGCATTGGCAGCAGCAATACCTGCGCAAACGCTGACTCCAAAACGGCGGGGAAGTCGAAAGGAGGCCTGCAGGATAAGAAAAAAATCCGGACCGGGGCTTAGCAGAGCAAGAAAGTGGGCTGTGGCAATGAGGGCGAATTCCATATCAATCTCCTTTTTTTAAAGGAGATGATACGAACTCGATCAGGAAGAATATTGTATAAAATTGACCCTGTATTCCCGCGGAGTAACTGTGGTTGCCGCTTTGAAATGGCGATGCAGGTGACTTTGGTCGAAAAAACCGCACTCCAGCGCTGTGTCGGCTATATCCTGTCCCTGTTGTAGATATCTCCTCGCCTGCTCGATCCGGCAATTCATTCGGTAGGCATGGGGGGTAATTCCCGTGAGCGTTTTGAATCGGCGCAGAAGGGTGTAGGGGTTGGCTCCCGCCTCCTGTGCCAATGAGGTCAGGGTAAGGTCGTCACCAAGGTTTTCCGCTAGTTTTTTCTTTAGCCAGGAAAGGTCTCCTCCTGAATCGATCTCCGAATCGGCCTTGGCTCTGCAGGTTTTAGAAAAAACCGCCGCAGCCAATTCAAAGAGGAGTTGCTCTTTTTCCGACCTATGGATATGTGGGTTCATCAGGTGCTGCATGGTTCTGCAATACCGGTGATAAAGAGGCACATCGCAAAGACGCATGTCCTGAACCTGCATAAAGGACTCAACCTGCCATAAGGATTTTTGTACCTGAAGACACCAGTCGACATCGAGGTGGAGCATATAATAGCTTCGCTCTTCATCCTGCAGGGTATTGCACGAGTGCAAGGTTTCAGGATTGATAAGAGCCAGCATTCCCGGTAAGAGGTAGGCGGTGCGGTCCGCCACACGATATCGGACCCGGCCGCGGTCGACGCAGCCGATACTGAAGGACCGATGCATATGGGGCTTGAAATTGCGTTGGCTGTCCCGGGAATAACGGCCTTCGGCGAAAGGCAACCCGGAATCATGAAAAAAGAGTTCGTTGGGCATCGTCAATTGTAAAGGCAAGGAGTGAATGTATGAAGTCCTCGTCGTCTTCGAAGCTTTGCGTATCTATACTATGATGAAGATAAGTTCCAAAGAGAGTTCGGCAATAAAAAACTCGCGGGGTGAAAAATTTTTGCGACTTTTATTGGATATCTTTCTCAAATTTCGTATTATGGCGTGATGGGGAAGGCTTGAAACAAGTGAGTGCTTCCTCTATGATACTTTTTCCATGTAAAACATTGTTGTTTTTTTCACAGGCTTTCAAGTGGCGGCGAGCACGAAAATGGTGCATCATGCCACTGCGCCTTTGAGGCCGCAATCCTGTTCAATGCCGGCTCAAGGGTAAACACGATTTGAAATGGTAGACAATGCAGGATAATAAGATCAAAACCGTTGCCATTGTCGGGGCAGGGGCCATGGGAGGCGCATATGCCTCCATGTTTTCCTCGGCTCCGGATTTTTCCGTCTTTTTCGTTGCCGGTGGTGAGCGGTATCACAGACTCAAGGCAGCATCTTTTACGGTAAACGGCAAGGACTATGAAATTGCCGTGAAGCAGCCTGCCGAAATCGAGTCCCCGGTTGATTTGGTTTTGGTCGCCCTCAAACATCAGCATCTTTCTGCCGCTCTAACAGACATCAAGAGGCTGGTAGGTGACGGGACCATCATCCTTTCCGTGATGAACGGGCTTGTCAGCGAGCGAATAATCGGCGCGGAGTGCGGGATGGACAAGCTCCTCTATTCCATTGCCGTGGGAATCGACGCCGTATACGAAGAGGGGCGATATCGATATGCCCGCCCCGGGCGGATCATTTTCGGCAAAGGTTCGGATTCAGGTGACGACGATCGGGTGGCACGGCTCTCCGAAGCCCTGGGAAGGGCGGCGATTCCTTACGAGGTGCCTGATGATATGCAGCGCGTCATGTGGTGGAAATTCATGATCAATGTCGGTATCAACCAGGCATCAGCCGTGTTGAGGGCGCCGTACGGAGTATTCCAATCCTCCCAGGATGCCCAAGATCTGATGCGCATGCTGATGCAGGAGGTCATCGTTCTGGCCGGCAGGCTGTCCGTCAATCTTCATGAGGCCGACCTTGATGAATGGATGTCTGTGCTGGCCACCTTGTCCCCAGAAGGAAAGACATCAATGTTGCAGGATATTGAGGCCGCCAGAAAGACAGAGGTTGAGATTTTCGCGGGCACGGTCGTTTCTCTGGGGCGGGAACATCGGGTTCCGACACCGGTCAACGAGACAATATTGCATATTTTGAAGGTTATCGAAATAAGGAGATAAAGGCCCATGTCCATCGACAATATCATAGAATCTCTTCCTCCTCTGCCGCTCACCGTGGCCCAGGTAATCAAGGTTACGACGAATCCGAAGAGTTCGGCGGACGATTTGATGAAAGCCGTTCTCCCGGATCAAACCATGTGCGCGGCGATCCTGAAAATAGCCAACTCCGTTCTCTATGGGCATTCCCAGAAAATCAGCTCGCTGCATAAAGCCATAGTCGTCCTGGGTATCAACGAGGTCCAAAGCATCGTAATGGGCAAAGCCGTTATCACGACCTTTCGAAAATTGTTTAAAGAGCACAAGGAAGATCTGGCCAAATTCTGGGAGCATTCGTTTGTCTGTGGGCTTGCCGCGAAGATCATCGCCGAGGACCTGGGGCTTTCAACCGGACAGTTTTTTATGAGCGGGCTTTTGCACGATATCGGCAAGTTGATAATGTTTCTCGCCATGCCGGAAATCTATACGCCGCAGGAATGGATTCTGCCTTTCACAAGCAGAGAACGCCTTGATGAAGAAAAAACAAAATTTTCCGTGAGCCACGATGTCGTCGGTGCCAAACTGCTACGCAGGTGGCTGTTTCCGGACAACCTGAGCCTTGCTTTGGAATATCACCATCTTCCACAGGATGCACCGTCGCTTCACGGGTATCCCCTTGTCGTCCAGTTTGCCGATATTCTGTCCTATCTCTGCTGCAATCAAGGTCTGGTGGAAGGACGCAGCCTGGTATCTGTCGTAGAGGAATATCTACCTGATTTACAAGAGGTTTGGGCCGGCAGGCAAATGCGATGGGATCCGGTGAGAATTGAATCCTGGTTTTCCTTGCTGAAGATCGATAAGGAATACGGAAGTTCGATCATCGATGTTCTTTCAGTGTGATCGGCCTTCGGCTGTTCCTCCCAGTATTTCAATGGTATTTGAAAGGGTGGCAGTGGGCATCTGCCCGAAGGGCCTGTCGCAGAAATCCATCTTGATTTGATATCTTCCTTTGGGAAGATCTGCCGGAAGGTCGATGTAAAGAAAATGGGAGGTCTTTCGGTTATCGATTGGAATACAATCGACGTTTTCACCGTTTTTGATCTTGGCCGTGGCAAGCTGTTCGGATCTTTTATTCATGATTGAAACGGTTGCTTCGACTCCAAAGGAAAAATCACTGATTGACGAAAGGGAAAGACGAGCCCTCTCTCCTGCTTGGTACCTGTCGAAATTTGTTGAAAGATAGATCTTCCTGTTGTAATCGCTGGCACCGGTGCGAACCTTTGACGTTGCCGCCTGCCAAAACCGCGGCCTTCCCGAATCCAGATGAATATCGGCGCCGCCGTAATAACCGACGCCGCAGCAGTTTTTTTCTTTGACCATCTCCCACAGTTTCCGGCCGTCTACCCCTTTGAGGTTGAAATCCAAGGCCATACCATCCATATGTTCGCTTGTTTTTGCGACATTGCCACCGGCATTGCGTAGACCTGTGTTATAGCGGGGACTGCGGTAGCCGGAATCCAGATTGATCGTTTTCCCAGGTGCGGCACGGTCGGAAAAATAATCCAGCATTGAGAGAAGGCGTAGCGAGATGTGCTCACCTTTCTCCTTGGTCGGAAATCCGAAGACGTCGTCGATTTTGTTCAAGCTGCTTTCATTGGGGGATCCGTCGGCTGAGTAAAGGTGCACGTCCGCCTCCAGGCCGGTTTTACTGTTTTTGATATGAAGAATGCCGTCGCCCATGATGAAAAAGCGCCCGGCGGCAGGTCCTCCGGCTTTTGCCGGTGCCGTAAAAATAAACGGAAGAGACAAGGAAAAAAACACTATCAAAACAAGCAGGCGTGCAAATTTTTCTGTCGCTGCTTCTTGTATTGGGGTGGGCATAACTGATCTCCTTGGGGTTGACGTTGCAACGCTTCACCACCGTTTGTCTGCGTGAACTTGAGTATACCACGAATGGGTGGATAAGTAAAAAATCTTTAAGGAATCATTATGTTATCTTCTGGTCGCGTGGAAAGTTTTGAGGTTGTGGAAAATTCTTGAAAGGAGAAAAAGGACATGATAGGCTGCATTTTGTCCTGTGGCGTAAAAAGCAATTCATCCCATTGCCCGATGCGCAATTCCTTTGCGGCCTGTGAATGTATCTTGTTTCCATCTAAGGAACGTCTATGACCATTCTTGCCTTGAACACCACTGATCGAATTCATTGCGAAATGATCGAGGGCGATTCCGCCTATCCCGTGCTCGTTTTTTTGCATGAGGGGCTTGGATGCCAGGCCATGTGGAAAGATTTTCCGGCTCGTCTTTGCGGTATGACGGGTTGTCCGGGATTGATCTACGACCGCGTCGGGTATGGGAAATCGTCTCCTCTCGCCAAGACCCGTACAATTCATTATGTTCATGAATATGCGCTGTTTGAATTGCCTTTTGTGATCGGGCAGGTTATTCCCGACCGGCCCTACATCTTGATCGGTCATTCCGATGGCGGGAGCATGGCTCTGATATATGCTGCTGAGCGACCTGCCCATTTGAAAGGAGTTGTTACCGAAGCGGCCCATGTTTTTGTCGAACCTGAAACCATCGCAGGAATTCATGACGCCGTTGCAGCCTACAATAGCGGCAGGCTGGACGGATTAAAACGTTATCACGGCGAAAAGTCGGATGCCATGTTCCGTTCCTGGTCGGATACGTGGTTGAGCAAGGAGTTTCGGTCCTGGAATATCGAATATCTGTTACCCTCGATTCTCTGTCCGTTGCTGGTCATCCAGGGGTGCGACGATCAGTACGGCACCAAGAGACAGGTGGAAACCATTGTCGCCGGGGTTTCCGGTTTTGCCGAATCGGTTCTCCTCGATGGATGCGGCCATACGCCGCATCACGACCAGCCGGAGACCGTGGCGGCCAGAATGTCGGTATTTATCGGACAGTTGATTTCCCGCCTCTGGTAAGTCGTCTTACGGGCCGTATGGGACGCACCTTTGCAACCTTTGTATCGAAAATACCCATAAATCAATAATCGACCAGAGTCCCTCCGGAAATGAGGTCCGGCTTCATTATGGATTGCAAACACATGCCGGTGCTCCGGTCAGAGATTACCGTAACGCTCCTTGCGCCTTTTATCTTTGGACTTCTGGTGTTATGGCTCGGCAAGGATGCAAGCTGGGATTTCCTGAATTACCATTACTACAACCCGTATTCCTTTCTGACGGGACGATTCGGTTTTGATGTCGCTGTCGGCCACCATGCCACATATTACAATCCTTTGGTCGATATTCCCTTTTTTCTGATGGCCCAATATGTTCCCGACTGGTTGGCGGGATTTGTTTTGGGCTCGATCCAGGGGGGTAACTGTGTGTTGCTTTTCTGGCTGGCCAGGGCGGTATTCCGGAACCTTAAACCCGCCTCTCTTCGCTTTCAACTGAGCCTGTTTGTTGCCCTGGCAGGAATGTTGGGCGGAGGAGCCATTGGGCAACTCGGCGCCGTGGCCTATGACAACGTGGTCAGTCTGGGCGTCTTGGCCTCTCTTTGCCTGATCGCCTGGCGATGGGAGACTGGCACGTCCGCCCGGGCCGGTCTTTCTCTTCCATGGGTGACGGCCGCAGGAATTCTTGCGGGATCGGCTGCCGGACTTAAACTCACGGCATCCATTTATGCGGTGGGGATTTGCGTAGCCTTGTTGTTTTCGCCAGGTTCTCTGCGGCATCGTTTCTTCCGGGCCGCCGTTTTTGGGGCCGGTGTGCTGATAGGATTGACAACCTTTGCCGGATATTGGAGCCTCAAACTCTGGCAGGAAACCGGGAATCCATTTTTTCCGTATTTCAATACGTTTTTTCATTCACCACTGGTCAGCGTCCATTTCAATCGCGATGAGCATTTCATTCCTCGAACGCTCATCGGAAAACTCTTCTTTCCGTTTGCTTTCACTCGAAATCCTTTGTTGACTTCGGACTTTTTTTTCAGGGATATCCATATCGTTTTGCTGTATGTGTTGTTGCCTGCGGGACTTTTAGTTTCGTTTCGGCACCGGGGGGCAGAAAAAAGTCTGCTTGGTGAGCGGCAAATAGCGCGTTTCGTGCTGACCATGGCCGCTGTCAGCTATCTGGTCTGGTTGCAGATTTTCTGCATCTACCGATATATCACCGCGCTTGAGATGCTCTCGCCGCTGCTTCTCGCTCTCTGTGTCGATCTGTTGCCGATAACAAGGCGTGTTAAAGTGGGTGGATTGGTCGCCTTGCTGGCCATCAGCCAGGCAGCGGTCCAGGGAATTCCTTCGCGATTATCCTGGAGCGGGACCTACGTCGGGGTCGGGGTTCCGCCGATTTCCAGGCCTCTGAACAGTATGGTCCTGGCCACAGGCTACACACCCATCTCCTATGTCATTCCTTCGTTTCCTTCCCGGATTCCCTTCCTGCGGATTCAAAGTTGGATGACAGGCCGGCCCAACGAAAAAGAAAACGGATTGGATCTGAAGATGCGGCGGCGGGTAGCGGCATTTGATGGTGATTTGTATGTGCTTTTCGCCAAAGGTGATGTCAAAGCGACCAAGGAAGCGCTTGATTCATATCATCTGACAATGATAACAACGTCTTGTCGGCTGGTGCCTTCCAATGTCGCTCCCGCGCTTCGTTTTTGCAGTCTTCGAAAAGAATCAGGTGGCGATGGTTCCACGATGGTCTTGCGAAACTCATTGTAAGCGATCCTCAGACGATGCCGGGACAGCGATTATTGCAAAACGATACTTGTCGCTCTATTCTGCAATCAGACGTGAGATAACCGGTACCATGAGTGGGATT
>JBJKQT010000248.1:0-5324 GCA_046705065.1 Desulfocapsaceae bacterium | reverse complement strand
TTCGTCACACGGAAAATGCCGGATTCAACAAATTCATATGATTGCGTCACCAAAACTAAACTGTATCCCTCGATATTAACGTCGACCGAACTGGCAAAGCCATTGTCAATGAAAAGCACCATACAGGCCAAGCAAGCGAATGTAACGGATGCTATGCGTCTCATACTCCCCCCCAGTGTGAATATGAATTAGATAAAGAAACTACGGTTGTCAACCAAACGCCGCAAGTGTGGTGGAGAAAAAGGCATGCCTGCTTTCTCATCTGCTCACATCCCTGCAGCGAGCCATTCAACGTGCATCGAAAAACATCACCCCGTCATTAACAAATTGCAAAGGTGATTAGAAATCACTTTTATAGGGGACCCTGGAGAATAGACTCCCCAAGCCCATTCTTTCTGTTAGCATACCATAGACTCGAAAAAATCATTTCTCGTCGTCGATATCTGCAAATAGATTATCCATCTCGATATGTGGATGATTTCTTCTTTCCATGAGCCCCCCTTCTTGAATGTGAGGCTTGCCTATTTCTTTCTGATTTGATTGCTAAGATACAAGATGACTCCCACAATCTTCCTACATTCTTAGGATAATGACGGGAAACATGATTAGAAATGACGCTATCTCGATGAATTATAAGGAGAATAAATTTTCACTTAGAAGGATTGCGGAAATAAGCATATTCACCAAAATAAATTGACCTATCTGTTTGTTGGGGGTAGCATCCTGAAGTGGTATTAGAAAGTAGCGCTATGGAATTACCTTTAATAGATCTTAGAGTCTTCGAGATGGCTTCTGCACAAAAGTGTTTTCTATGAAAACTTTTCCTGATTTTATAAAAAACCCAATCAATAAGATTGATGCATCACAACAAAATACCATCGACATCGAAGGATACTGCTTTCAGGGAATGAACGAAACACAAATAGCCTTCTGGGAGTGCCATGCTGATAGGGTTTCAAAAAAACATACCCATCCTTTTGATGAGTACATGGTTTGCATAAGCGGTGAATACACAGTTTACCTAAATGGGAAAAAGATCATATTAAAACAGGGGGATGAGCTGTATATCCCGAAAGGAACTGAACAGTGGGGTGAATGTATCGCTGGGACAAGAACCATTCATGCTTTTGGGGGCAAACGCATAAAAAGGTAATGGTCTTGAAAAATACGAGGGTGTGATGAAGGTAAAATTAGTAACATTCCCTGAAACCAAGGTTGCGTCTTTAACTCATCTTGGATCACCAGAGCAAGAACACGTTACACTAAGAAAGCTAATTGATTGGAAGATTCTACATCGTCTGTTTGACCAATCGAGATATCGAAGCTATGGGTTCCATTACGCCGATCTACGGACAACCGAACCTTCGAAATAAAATGTCGGCCTCAACATAAAACAAGACGAGGCGATTACAGATGGTTATTTGCCCCTCAAATGATTGGATATTCGAAAATTGTAGTCCAACTATCGATCCCGGGGGAAAACGCTCTTGATTGTGCGATTACTGAAAAGTTTCCCTAAGTTTCAATCAATATGGATTGGAGTCGATCGTGCGAAAATATGAAGCACGAATAATCAGAGAAAACAATCAGTGGTTCATGCCTGGATGGGTTGCCAGGTTGGCCTTGCTGTTTTTTGTTAGCGTCTCACTGCTATCGGGCTGCGCCACGTATACCCCGAAATTCCGAGATGCCCGTGGTCAAGTCACACACGACAGCGTTGCCGAAGTGAAAGAAGTGACCCTCGGTGGGGTGCGGCAGACCATTATTGTCCGAGGCGCAAACCGCAATAATCCTGTTCTGTTGATCATTCCAGGAGGGGGGCTGAGTATTATTCCGGTGATGTCCAAGTGCAACAGCGATTTGGAGAAACATTTCGTGGTGGTACATTGGGACATCCGGGGAACCGGGAAATCCTACTTCAATAAGCCGGATGCCCGGGACGAGACCTTAAGCCAAGTGATCCGAGACACCGAAGAGCTGACCGAGCTTTTACTAAACGAGTTTCACCAAAAGAAAATATTCATTATGGGCTGGTCGCTGGGCAGTGCCATCACCATGGGTGCGGTCAAAAATCGGCCCGACCTGTATTACGCCGATATCGCGGTGTGCCAGGTGGTGAACTTCGTTGATAATGAAAAAGTAGGGTACGATTATATCCTGGCGGAAGCGAAGAAACTCAACAACAAGGACGCGTTGAGCGACCTGACCCGATTGGGGCCTCCTCCTTACCCGAAGGATGAGCTGATGCATGCTTTTCAGGTTAAAGGTGAATGGCTCCTGGAATTTGGCGGCTTGATATACGATAAAGACGGCCTGAAGAAAACACCGATCGGCAAGCAATATTTTTCCGGGGAGATGTATATCCATTCCAAAGAGTATTCTTTCTGGGATCTCTTCAAGATCAGGTGGGGTATGGAATTCTTCTTGACTTCCTGCTACGACGAGCTTCTCCACGCCGATTTGTCCAAACAGATCACCGACGTAAAAGTCCCGCTCTATTTCCTCCTCGGTCGGCATGATTACAACGCCCCGGCCATGTTGGCCGAGCGCTACTTCCAGGCCATCCGGGCACCGGAAAAGAAATTGATCTGGTTCGAACATTCCGCCCATTATCCCTTTTTGGAAGAACCTGAAAAATTCAATAGCGAAGTTGAGGCAATCGGGCAACGAGACGGGTAAAAGCGGAACAGGGACATTCGGAGGGTTAATGGATCACTCCCTTTATGGGAGAGCATGCAAAACCGGGGGAGGCTAAATAGACAATTTTAACTTGTCATTGCCCTTCAACCATAAATCGAACGTAATTTCTGGAATAAATCCAGATTGAGGGCCTGCTCATTAGAGACATTCAGAGTCGCCTCCCCTGGTTTTGCGCGCTCTCCTGGTCGGCACAAGCGGTCATTAATATGCCTATTTCGCTGATTACCGGTGGTTTGGCGGCGCTGTAAGGCCGGAATGGAAAAAGGCGGCCCATAGTCCATTGTTGGCTGTTACCACTGCGTGGGTTTGGGGTTGCGCTGGTCGAAGCCCTTCTGGTGCCAATAGGGATAGATGGGCTCACGGTGGCTGGCCGCATCGAGTTTGGCGATGTGCGACTCGTCCAGTTTCCACCCTATTGCGCCAAGGTTCTGTTTCAACTGGTCTGCATTGCGTGCGCCTATTACCACGTTGCAGACAGTAGGCCGTTGCAAAAGCCAGTTGAGCGCCACTTGAGGGATGGTTTTGCCGACTTCGGCCGCCACGTCTTGCAACGCGTCCACCACAGTGAACAGGTATTCGTCGTCCACAGGCGGGCCGCCCACGGCGCCGCCTTGGGCGATGCGCCCCTCCTTAGGTGGATTGCTGCGGGTGATTTTGCCGGTGAGGCGACCCCACCCTAGCGGGCTCCACACCATCAGCCCCACGCCCTGATCGAGCCCCAGCGGCATTAGTTCCCATTCGTAATCGCGCCCCACCAACGAGTAGTAGCCCTGGTAGGCCACATAGCGTGCCAGTCCGTGTTTTTCAGACGTGGCAAGCGACTTCATGAGGTGCCAACCCGAGAAGTTGGAGGCACCAATGTAGCGAACTTTGCCTGACGTTATGAGGTTATCGAGTGCGGCCAAGGTTTCTTCCACCGGCGTCAGTGCGTCGAAGCCGTGCATGAAATAGACGTCGATATGATCGGTACCGAGCCGTTTCAGGCTATCCTCCGCTGCGCGGATGAGGTAGTAGCGCGACGAGCCGCACTCGTTCGGCCCTTCGCCAATGGGGAAGGTGGCCTTGGTGGAGATGAGCACGTCGTTGCGCCGTTTGCCCACTGCATTACCGAGGATTTCTTCAGCCATGCCGGTGGAATAGATATCCGCCGTGTCGAAAAAATTCATGCCGTGCTCAAGGCAGATATCCACCAAACCCGTGGCTTCCTTCACATCGATGTCACCCCATTTCTTGAAAAAATCGTTGTTGCCCCCGAAGGTGCCTGTGCCAAGACTAAGTGCCGGTACCATAAGGCCCGAGTGTCCGAGTTGGCGATATTCCATGGTCATGGTGATCCCCCTCTTTTTGTTGTGTTGGGAGTATGCGTTGCCAAAAACTATAACCGCGTGTGCCGCGCGCGCAAGGGACCACCCCTCATTTGTATCATGTGCATATGTCGCACCCTCATTGCGTCCCACCGGTTGGGGTACGCCCAGGTATCAACCGTGGGGCGTGAGAAATGCGGGTTCGGCACTATGTAGGGGGGAAGCCCCAAACACCGAAATTTCCTTGAACCATTCTTATTTCCGGATTCCGGCAGGTTTTTACCTGATTTTATATGATTAAAAGGGTTGTTTTAGGTTAAAGCAGATATAGCGATGTTTCATGGATGATATTTGCCCCCTACCTCTGGAGGCTGCCTTTTAGCCCTTGTTTTTAATAACCTTTACTTTTTCAATACGTTACATATAACCGGAAATTATCGCGGAAATTTCGTCGTTTAGGGCATGGGGCTCTGTTGCAAAAATCTGCAAAGCGTGCGACAATCCCTGAGAAAACTCAACGGGAGAGGAGCAGATGAAATCCACAACGAACCCTTCGGATTTTAAATGGCGGCATTTTCGCGGCGAGATCATTCTCTGGGCCGTGCGCTGGTACTGCAAATAGACTGTCAGCACAGTAATTAGGGTTTAGGGAACAACGGAACGTAAAACCCGGTTAAACGCCTGAGGAGTCGGGATTCCGTAGTTGTCTCATCTTGCGGATTGAACATTCGATGTGGCGATTTGATGGAGAGCGTGTAAAAGTGGGGGAGGTCTGGAAAGACATCTTGTTTTTCCATTGCTCTGCATTTTTGAGCCTGAGGTTGATCCAGAGTAATTCGTCCCTGAAAACTCGTACTATTTTGGTTGTCGCATATGCAGGCCGGCTTTTTTGCTATTAAATGAATATACTCGTCTCGTTGTTAAGGTGGTTAGTCCATGTACGAGAAAAATTGTATGAGTGTGCTTTATATTTTATGTGAAAGTTACAACCAACTGTTTTGCATCATGTATTTAGTAAAGTAGGTGAGGTATGGAAATAAGACGAACACTAATGTCATTTGCAATCATGTTTTTTTTACTGCTTTCCGGGAACAACAATGTCTGGGCAAAACATATCGGATGCGTTGATACGACCTTTAGATTTTTCAGCCCTGATGATACTGTTTGTGTCTCAGCTTTCGATGATCCGGAAATAAAAGGGGTAACCTGTCATATTAGCCAGGCTAGAAAAGGCGGTTGGAAAAGTCTGGTAGGTCTCACGGAAGATCCCTCTCAATTCTCTATTGCCTGTAGGCAAACCGGTCCTATTTCCCTACCGAA
>JBJKQT010000247.1:0-4384 GCA_046705065.1 Desulfocapsaceae bacterium | reverse complement strand
GATCATCCGTCATGACACTCGGAGAACAAGCACCTGTTATATCGAAATTTTTATCAATGCCATTTGCCCATTTGCCGGCTTTCTCATAAAAATTGGAAGCGCATTCCGCCGTTTGCGTGGACTTCAGGTAATTCATTTCAGTTGTGGAAACCGAATGTACACCTTTCTGGTATTCCTTGATCGTACCTTGAATATGAGAAAAACCGGCACATCCGGCCATACTTACTGCCACAAGTGCCACCAAAATTACTTGTCTAAATGATAACTTCGTCATCCTTTTTTCGGTTCTTCCGGATTATGCGTACTTTGGTAAAGTTGAAAGTAACTGACAAATTACTCTTCAAGATATCATCCATGGGAAGTTTTTTTCGGATCAAACTGTCTTTTTTACAATTTCATAAAGATCATTTGAAATATTGTCGAGAAACAGCAGTTTCTCAAGTTGTTCCTTTATGAGATGCTGACGTATGAGGTCATATTTCTTCCAGTTGATAAACGGTGCTACGAGGCGAGCCGCAATCTGCGGATTGAACGTATCAACGGCAATGATCTGCTGCGTCAAGAATCGATATCCTTCCCCTGACAGATCATGAAAACGGACATGATTTCCTGAACAAAATGCACCTATCAATGCCCTGATTTTATTTGGGTTCTTTATGGAAAACGAGGGATGTCCCAACAGCGTTTTCACCCTGTTTAAGGTATCCGGGAGATAAGATGTTGCTTGGAGGGTCAGCCATTTATTGGTGACCAGTGGATCCCCCTTCCATTTACTGTAAAAATGTTCCATCACCTCTTCCCGCTCCGGACCGGAATAATGGGAAAGCGCTGCAAGCGAGGCCATGACATCCGTCATGTTCGTTCCGGAATAATACTGTTTAAGGCAGATATCGAGGCAATCCCGGTCCACAGGCTCCGCTGCTAAGAGATAGGCAAGGCATGTGTTTTTCAGGCTCCTTCTCCCCATCGCCTCGGAACTGATTGTGTACCGGCCGTTTTCGCAATTCATCTCATAGATTTCAAGGAATTCTTGTCGCAAACGCTTCGAAAGCTCGCAGCGGACGAAAAGTCGTGCCTGATGAAGGAGATCAGGATCGATAACATCCTGCATTTGAGACAAATACGTCTCGCTCGGAAGCGTCAGAGCCTGAGCAATCAAGGCCCTGTCGTCCTTTTCATTAATGAGGTTGATACGAATGGACTCGATAAAGATATCATCCAGGCTGAGGGGACGATCTTTTTTTAAGTTATCAACAAGATCGAGAATAATGGATGAGGACAGTTGATGTGCGGCATTCCAACGATTGAAAAGATCGCTGTCGCGTGCCATCAAAAAGGCGAGTTCCTCACGCTTCTGAAACGATTTTACTTTGACGGGTGCTGAAAAATCACGCAAGAAAGAGAGAATGGGCTTCTCGTTTATCCCCTGAAAATTAAAGGTCTGTTCGGTTTGCCGCAGCTCAACCACTCTTCCGTCTGCTGCATTACTGAGGATGTCCTGTCCGTTTTTATTCAGAAGCCCGATCCTCAGTGGGATATGAAACGGTTCTTTGATCTCTTGACCGGGAGTTGCAGGGCAGGATTGGCGAACCGTCATGGAATAGGTCTGTGTTTTCCTGTCCCACTTTTCCTTGACAGTGAGCTCCGGGGTTCCGGATTGGCTGTACCAGAGTTTGAATTGCTCAAGATCGACCCCGGATGCATCCTGCATTGCAGCTACGAAATCGTCGCAGGTGACGGCCTGTCCGTCGTGGCGTTGGACATAGAGATCCATTCCCGCCCTGAAACGTTTTGGATCAAGCAAAGTGTGAATCATGCGAATGACTTCGGCCCCTTTGTTGTAGACGGTTGCCGTATAGAAATTATTAATCTCTACATACGCATCGGGTCTCACAGGGTGCGCCATGGGGCTTGCATCCTCACGGAACTGGAAGTTTCGAAGAACATTGACATCATCGATTCGCTGCACCGGGCGGGAGTTCATATCGGAGGAAAATTCCTGATCGCGAAAGACCGTCAGACCTTCCTTCAAGCTGAGCTGAAACCAATCGCGGCAAGTAATGCGATTGCCGGTCCAATTATGGAAATACTCATGGGCTACAACTCCTTCGATTCCGATATAGTCCTGATCCGTGGCAGTCTCAGGGGTCTCGAGCACATACTTCGAATTGAAGATATTAAGTCCCTTGTTTTCCATGGCCCCCATATTGAAATCATCAACGGCGACAATCATAAACAGATCCAGGTCGTACTCAAGGCCGTAAACCTCTTCATCCCACTTCATCGCCTTTTTTAATGACCGCATGGCGTGGGAGCATTTCTTCCTGTTCCGCTCTTCGACGTATATTCGCAGGCTTATGGGACGCTTGGATTTGGTGACGAATGTATCTTCAATATGAACAAGATCGCCTGCAACAAGCGCAAACAGATAACAAGGTTTTGGAAAAGGATCCACCCAGACGGCATAATGCATTCCACCTGCCAAATCGCCCTGCTCTACGAGATTGCCGTTAGCAAGCAGCACAGGGCAGGTTTTCTTGGGGCCTTCGATTCTTGTGGTGTAACGGGTCAGGACATCGGGCCGATCTATGAAATAGGTTATCCTCTGGAAGCCTTCTGCTTCGCATTGGGTGCAAAAATTTCCGTTTGAGCGGTATAAACCGCTCAATTCCATGTTTTCATCTGGGTTTATCTCGGTGACGATCTCAAGGGAAAATACGTCTGGGACGGAATCAATTTCAAGATGCTCTTCTGTCAATTGATATCCGGTTGGAGAAAGTTCTTGATCGTTAAGTTTAATGACCTTTAATATAAGGTTTTCACCGTCCAGGCGAAGCGCACCACCTTGACCATTCTTGTTCCTTCGCAAAAAGGATTTAGCCGTGACCAGCGTTTTTTTTGCATCCAATCTGAAGGTGAGATGTATTTCGTCTATCAAGAATTCCGGAGGGGTATAGTCTTTTCTATATATCGTTTTCGGCTGTATTTTTTTCTCCATTTTCACGGTATCCTGACTCCTTATTTTCAAACTCGCCGTTCGGGACATTGCCCGTTGACACAAAAACTAATTTCATTATATTCCATTATCACACAAACGGTTATCGCCTTATGATGACCATACTATAACACAGATCATTCCAGAGAACTTGTCCCATGATAACAATTAACGAACATTATCTGAAACTCCAGGCGTCCTACCTTTTTTCCGATATAGCCAAGCGTGTCGCCGCCTTCCAGGAAAAAAATCCGGCGCAATCGATCATCAAACTCGGCATCGGCGATGTGACTCGCGCACTTCCCAAAGCGTGTATCGAAGCCTTTCACAAGGCCGTTGACGAAATGGCTGCTGATGCCAGTTTCCGAGGATACGGACCTGAGCAAGGGTATGAGTTTCTCAGACAAGCCATCGCCGAGAACGACTTCAGAGCCCGGGGGGCCGATATCTCCGCCGATGAAATCTTCATTAGCGACGGCGCCAAATGCGACACCGGCAACATTCAGGAACTTTTCTCTCAAGATATCAGAATTGCGATCCCCGATCCGGTCTATCCCGTTTACCTCGACACAAACGTAATGGCCGGACGTACCGGGGATTTCCAAGATGGACGATACCAAGGTCTCATTTATCTTGATTCAGTCAAAGAAAACAACTTTGTTCCCGCCCTGCCCAATCAGGATGTCGACCTTATCTATCTGTGTTTTCCCAACAATCCCACCGGCTCGACAATCACCAGAGACGAGTTGAAAACCTGGGTCGACTACGCAAGGGAGAACAAGGCCTTAATCCTTTATGATGCCGCTTACGAAGCCTTTATTCATGACGCCGATCTGCCGAAATCGATCTACGAGATAGACGGCGCCAGGGAAGTGGCCATCGAGTTTCGTAGTTTTTCCAAGACCGCCGGATTTACGGGAACTCGCTGCGCGTTCACCGTGGTTCCCAAGGACTGCATTGCCTATGACGTTAAAGGTAATAAGCGCAATATTCACCCGCTCTGGAACAGGAGACATTGTACGAAATTCAACGGAGTGTCCTATCCCGTCCAGCGGGCGGCGGAGGCCGTGTACGGTGCGGAAGGAAAACAGCAAACCCGAGAATTGATTTCTTATTATATGCTCAATGCAAAGATGGTTCGCCAGGGCATGGAAGAACTCGGTTTTGACTGTGTCGGCGGCGAAAACTCCCCTTATGTCTGGATTGACGGCAAACGGGATTCCTGGGAGTTTTTCGATGTCCTGCTCAACAAGGCCGGCGTCGTCTGCACCCCCGGTGCGGGCTTTGGCAGATGCGGCAAGGGGTATATACGAATTTCCGCCTTCAACTCACATGAGAATGTAACAAAGGCAATGCAACGCCTTCGCCAATCCTTATCATAAGACAGAC
>JBJKQT010000246.1:0-5542 GCA_046705065.1 Desulfocapsaceae bacterium | reverse complement strand
AAATGTACGTATATACATATTACGTACACTCTAAAAAGACAAGAAAAAAGCACGATTTTTCAATTAAACCGTGCAAAAATAATCAATTATTGAGCTTAAAATGTGCGCTTTATACGATTTTCAGGATCAGATAGTGACAGCCCATAAAAGGGTCTAATTGCACATTTGGATGAAATCTGTCATAGAATTTCCCCTAATCTCAGTCAAAGCAAGACCCGTGAGAGATATCCTATTTCCTATTTTAAGCCACCTGAAGCTCTTATAATTCGGGAAGCAGGATATTCAAACCAAAAGAGGTGCGGAACCGATTCCTTCAAAATACCGCATTATGGCTCAAAACCGGTTGTCAAAAGAGCGGTTCTGTTTTTAACCGCACCTTTCCGGAGTTCCGACTCGATCACCACGGGGAGATGTGTTCTAGGATGGCTGCAGTCCTTTTTCTTCCCGGAGCTTGACAAGTTGCAGTTCCAGAGGCAACTCGGGAGCGGGATCGTTTTGGGGATTTTCGAGCTGAACCACCCGGTCGAGGACCACATCGAAGAGCTGTTTGCCCTCGACTTGGCGGGCTTTTAAATGGAAGTTTTCCTTCAGCAACATTTCAGCATTTATGAAATGAGAGTTATCTTCCAATGTTTTTTCCAAATATTGGTCATCAAAAATGGATGACGCCGGATTGTGCGGAAATCTGCCTGCGATCCCCGGACGTTGAAAAAAACTTCCGAAAATAGCAGATTGAGGTTCTGATTGCGGTTCAACCATGCCCCAAACTTATAGACTTCTGCTTGTGTTTTCGCAGTATCACCTCCGTTCATCCGACCTTGGCTGTCCCGATGACGTATGCCGACAATGTAAAGCCTATGTGGATTGGTTTCATTGAAGCGGTATATGACTTGACCGCACCCGATTTTTTACTCGTTCAAACCCATCTTTTTCTTCAAGGCAAGGAGATCATCACTGGAAGATGCTGCGGATGTTTCCGCCAGAACCCGGTCGACCTCATCAGATGCAGAAGGCCGCTCTGCTATCTCACCATAAGCCTGGGCTGTGGCCTCATCCTCGTCGACCTTCTGTTTCATCCTCTCGAGCATGGCAATGGTGCCGGAAGGGTCGACGCCGGCCAGCTGCCTGTTGATCTTTTTCATGGAGTCCGCCGTCTTGGCGCGGGCCTTGAGCGTCACCAGTTCGTTCTCGAAGGTCTTTATCTTGTGTTCGAGCTCATCCACCTGGGTCTGCAGTTTCTCAGCCATATTCTTCTGCGTCGTATAATCGGCCATCAGGCGGGAGGCATTGGCCTCGGCCGCCTTCTTTTGGTCGAGCACCTTCATGGCCAGCTGTTCGGCCTGGGCCTTGTCGATTTCACCCTTTTCCGCGGAAGTCAAAAGCGCCATGGCCTTTTTCTCGCAGGACTGCGCTTCGGCATCGCTGTCGCTTTTCTGCCTCTCCAGGCGGATGACCAGGGAGCGGACTTCTCCCAGGCTCCGGATTGCCGCCTGCAGGTTTGTTTTCAAATCCCGAATCCCCTGTTCCGTCATATGGATCGGATCCTCCAGTTTGTCGGCTACCGCATTCGCCTCGGCCTGTCCTATCTTAAAAAGCCGTGTCAATATGCTCATTGTTTGTCTCCTTTATAATTTGCTGAGGCGCAAAAGCTCGCTGCCGTATTCAGCCAACGCCAACACCAGGGCTTTAACGGAGCCCTCCAGTTCATTACGGTCGAGGTTTTCAAGCTGCAGTGTATCCCGCCAAAGAATCGTATTGCTGTCCGCATCCAGCACGAAGGCCCCATGAACCAGATATCGATTCATTTTCAGCAGCTCGAAAAAACAGGCTTCTCGATTTTCCGGCACAGTCATGATCGGTTGTTCCATTATGAGAATCGGCTCTTCGCAATCGACCACCAGATGGGTAATTCCGGAGTCGGGCTTGTCGCCGACGATAAGCTCTTCAGCGCGGTTTTCCGAGCTTATTCCGATACCCATGTCGAGAAGAAAGCTTTTGACCTTTTCAAAGTTATTTTGCATGGTGGTTTCTCCTGTTCGTGTTTTCTGAAACTTCATCGCCGGTCTTATGATTTTGTCCAGCCAGTGCGGTTATTTTTTAAATACCTTTACATCCGAGGGACTCACCGGGCTACCGAGCATCATCATGATGAAGCCTCCTTTCGGGTCGTCCGCACCTCCTAACTCGAGGACAAGCATTTCGGGATTGTCGGTTGCATCGGTCGTTTGATATTCGACCACTACTGCCGGGTAGGTCTCAATATCTGGCAACCGTGGCAGCTCATTGCATGCAGCATACAGAACGCCAAACAGCTTAGGAAGGTAATGGATTGATACTGAGCTCCGATCAGATTCCCCCTGATCCATAGTGATGGCATCGGCAAATCTCAAACCGTTGTAGGTTGATTGCCAATCCGGTCCCGGGTCTTCGAAAAGCCAGTAGATTTCGTTCTCTATCATATCGGCCCGGTTTCCGGCCTGGAACTCCGGCACTTCAAAATAGATCCGGAGATCAACTTCCGAGCCTGCAATTTTAACCATGAACCAGACCTCGTCAGCGCCTTCGAGCTTAAGCAGAATCCACTCGGCAAGGCCGTTTAATTCCCTCAGCTTGAGTACCCTTTTGACATCGTAGTTAAGACCTCCTTCGCCGTCCAGTCCCTGTCGCACAGCCTCTACCAGGGCCTGCTCATCGCTCAGTACGACCACGCTTCCCGGTCCAATATCCTCCCAGAAGCCTGGGTCATGCATATCAACCATAAGTACACCCATCCCATGTAAGAAATCTTGCTCGAGCCTTTGCAATCACAGCTCAACATCCTTTTCTAATGTTCACCATTCGTGTAGCCGCAATCCCAATCAACACAAGGAAAATAATGAAGCCGGTTGAAATGGAGACCCCTCCGCCACTGCCCGGGTAAACGGGCTGCTGGCCGTAATAGTAGCCGTTGTTGCGCATGAGCAGGTTTGTCATCACCGCATCGCCTAAAACGCTATAGAGCATCCACCGACCCAGTGACGAGTTGTAGTAGCCATATCCGCCAAGATCCGGGCGATAGGTGACGGAGTATCTGGACCCGTTTGGACCGGTGTAGTATTCAGGAATATAAGCTGGTCTGCTGGTGGGCCGGGAGCTGAATTGATTCCGGTACTGCCCCTGATATTTCCGCTTGAAGGCATCCAGTGCTTCACTCCTTGTGGTAAAAGCTGTTCCTCTCGTCCTCGCTTGTTCGTAAAGCTGCCTGTCCGCTTTGCTCATCGCGGTCCTTTCGGAGGAGAAAAGCGTAGATCTGCCTATAGAACCTATACCGCGGCGCCCGACAGTCCTGAAACCGGAGGAACTTGATCGTCCCCCCCATGAAAAACCCCGAGGAAAAGAGGAGGAACTCCTTCTTGCGGGCATACTGAAACGGATGCCGCGGCCGAAAGATCTGAACCCGCCACGAAATCCCCGGGCAGAGGCCTGGGTGCCGAAAGCAGCAAATAACAGCAACATCACGCTAAAAACTAAGGTCGGCCCCGTGAATTTATTGAGATTGACATACATGTTTATTCCCTTAAAAGGCAAGCAAGATGGCGATTGCGGAAAAGGTCGCTGCAACCACAGCTGCTGCAGCGATGTTCCCGTCTTTAGCGATTTCATGGTCCAGCGGCGACGCGGGCAGCATCAGCTTATCCGCGGCAAAACGACCGGCACACAGCAGCACGGTTCCCAGAACGGCGTAGACAAGCACGGCTATCAGATCATCTCCGATCCTGCTTGAAGCTCCGGCAAGAGCCATTCTGGCGATCGCGCCCTGGGCGGCCAGGAAGAATCCGAAACAAACTCCAGCTGCAACGTTGTCCCTCTCGAGGACCGCCAGCACATCATAGTGGGTGATAAACTGAAAGACGCGACCGCCGGCGATCAGGATGAGCTGTCCTACAACCCAATAAAAGACGATGTCACGCAGCATGAGCAGCAAAGATGCGCTCTCTCCGGTCATTATGCCGTTGATCATCAAACCGGTGGCAAGAAAACTGCCTATATATACAAAGGAGACCCCTGCGTTGCGATCTTCGATGATCTCTTTTTTATCATTGAATCTGTACAGCACCAGGCGGTCGTTCACGATGGTGCTGAGGCGCATCAGCACGATGGCCAGGACGGCGTTGATGGCAATGGCCATCAGGTTGTCGATCACGTTGTCGCCCAGACCCGCGAGAGTGCCTGCCAGCGCCACGGCAAGCCCGACGATGTAACCGGCGTAATAGATGCCGAAGGCGGGGTTGTCCCGGGATGTTAGCTCGTCGTCGAAATTGAAAGGATCCCCATTTTCCCGTCGATAGCGCAGGGTTCTCCTGAAATAGACCACTCCTAGAAGGAGAAACAGGAACAACAATCCAAAATAAGGCATCCTGTTCAAGAAACTCTCCAATGCCTGTTGCAGCGTTGCCATGATTATTTCTCCGTCACGATGAAACGTCCATACATCCCTTTGTACGCATGATCATAGAATTGGCAGAGATAGTAGTAGGTACCAGGAGCCGGGGCTTCGAAGGTGACCGTGCCTTCGGCATAGAGGGACTTTTGCGCATCTTTGAGTTGCCGTGGCGGGAGAATGGGTATTCCGACCAGCGTGTTGGGCATACCCATCATGGAGAGCACAGGATACAGCGGCGGAATGGGGGTAATGACCACGCCGTGATTCATCCGATTCCCGTAATCCATATTGATAAAATTGAGGGTAATAATCGAGCCTGCGGGAACTATGATCGTCGGATTGACAAGTCCGACCACCTCAAAGGTCGTGTCAGGGAAGTCGGGCTGTACAGCCGCCATGGTAATCTCGATCCGTGCGCCGGAGAAAACCACCCGGTTCCGGGTTTTATCCACTTGTGCTGATTTAGCTGTGGGCAGAAGCTGTTGATTTGCATCAGAAAAGGTTATTTGACGGCCACCCTGCCAGCCGTATCCGCCCATCATGCCACCGCCCATCATACAACCCATCCCATAGCCATACCCATCTGCTTGGGCATAGGCATACCCTGTGACAGCCAGACAAACCGCAAACACAAAGGTGAGCATGATCTTTTTCATAATTTTTCCCTTATTATTTGGTTGTCGTTAGACCCCGATTACAAAAACAATGGAGATACAACCGTTGAAGGTGCATCGGAATAGCCTGAAAAACCTGGAAAATTGAAACATGGAAAATTCCGGGTTAAAAATTTATTTTCGGTCCCTCGAACATACATTCACAAGAATTGATCGTACCGCTATCAAATGAGGAATCGTTGCCGTACCACTGAAAGTGAAGAACTTATTTCAAAGTCTCTTTGATCGTTTCAAATTCCTCCTTGCTGATCTCACCTCGGGCATATCGTTCCGCAGCAATCGAGAGTGCGGAGACCATTTGTGACCTGTTTGATGGTCTCAGTAACTGCTTGATTATCATGATGATACCAACGATTATAAGTCCCCAAAACAGGAGCATGATAATTGGTCCAAATCCTCCGCCTGAAAATCCCATTCCATATCCACCGTACATTGGTATGCTAGC